>USDZ01000055.1 GCA_900553525.1 uncultured Oscillospiraceae bacterium | reverse complement strand
GGGCAGGGGGACGATATCTTCGACCGCCTCCACCAGATCCGCCTCGCGGAAAAGATCGAGGTTGGGAATCTGGGAAAACGAGTCCCAGACGGTGTAGACCGACACAAACACCGTGTCCTGCTCGCCGGCCGTTTCGGCCCAGGAGACGGCGAGATCCCCCAGCCGCCGGTCGTACCCCTCCGCCCGGGGGGCGGGGGCCAGGCGGGCATAAACGCCGAAGTCGTCGCCCGGGAGCTGCCACATCTGATCCTTGGAGACGGTGACGATACAGTCTCCAGAAACATCGAAGATCGGTTCATCAACCATGATCCCCATCTCTTCCCACCGGGAAAAGACCGCGGGAAAGTCCTCCTCTGTAACAGAGCCGTTGGAACCGTAAATAGATAAGGAGAGACGGAACTGAGCATCGTCGGTCTCCGGATCTTCTATAAGTTTATTCAAAAGTGACGTGAAGAGAATCTCTCCCGGTCGAGCCACTTGAATAGCTTTAGTATCGCTCAATACCCCTGCCGTCTGGAGAGAGATGAGAACCGGCTCGGCGGGCTCCGTCGACGCAGAGAGGGAACCGCTGGGGGCGGGAGACAGCTTGCCGTCCTTTTGGCGGAACGCCAACACGGACGCCCCGACCACCAGCGTCACAGCCGCGGCGGCGGCGGCCGAACGCTGGGCAATCAGGAAGTATCGATGCTGTTTGGCCTGCTTTTCCTCCAGCGCCAGGGCGTATTTATGATAAACACTTTCGCAAAACTGCTGTGCAGTTTTCAACTGTACGGTTTTCATATGAGGACCTCCTCTTTTTCAAAAGATGAGCGGATTTTGCGTTTGCCCTGGAAAACCAGGTTTTCAATTTGTTTTCGGGATTTTTTCATCACGCGGGCCGCCTCGTCGTGGGACAGGTCTTCCACCAAAACCAGGTACAACGCGGTCCCCTGATCCCCTTTTAGATCGCGAACCATATTTACGATCTTTTCCTTCTGTTCTTTGGCCAGCAGTTCTTCCTCAGGCGACGGCTGGGACGGAGCACCCGGAAAACACTCCTCCTCCAGGGCAAAGGGAACGAAGCGTTTGTTTTTCCGAATATAATCGATTGCTTTATTCCGCCCGATGGTGAACAGATACGTCTTCAGCTTAACCTTGAAATTGAAGCGGTCCCGATGCATCAAAATTTCAACGAACACGTCCTCTGCCAGATCTTCCGCCACCGACACATTTTTGACATATCGCTGTATGAAGCGGATGAGGGGGATATGCAGTTCCGTCATGATGCTGTCAAAGGCATCTGTTTCACCCGACAAGAAGCGGAGATAAGCCTCCTCCAAAGGGCCTTGTTCCATTTGATCACCTCGTCACTTCTGAAATGCATTTCGCTTGTTTTTCGTATTCGATGCGGATTTTACTTACGGAAAAATATGCCATTTTTAACAATTGAAAGATATTCACAAGAAGACCCGTTGCCAATTTGGGATTTATTTACATTTTACACAAAATCAATTGTATCAATTTCTGTCGAAACAAAGCGAACGCTTTTTAAAGAAAAATGAAAGCCGGCGGCGACCGCATTGAGTATAAAATAATCCGCGCGATATTTCAAGAGTAGTTATAAGCTGACACAAAAAACCGCTCGATTTCGAGCGGTTTTTCGAAAGATCAGCGGCTGATACGGCGGCGCAGGTCGTCCTGTGTGATGCAGCCGAGAAGAGGAAGCAGAATACCATAAACGGCGCACAGACAGCCTCCTCCGAGGATCAGCCAGACGAGGGTGGAGAGACTGTCGAGCGGCAGAAATCGTCCGAGCAGCAGCGAGACGGCTCCGGCGGTGGCAATCGCCAAGAGAGGTTTGAGGACCCACTGCCCCCACGCGAGTTTGATGCCGGTGACAACGAGAAGACGATGGATATTGAGAAAGGAGGTAAAGATGTTGCTGAGAACCATGATGAACAGGAATCCTTCCATCCCGCGGATGGGAACCAGAAAGAAGATCAGGACAATGCGGAGGGCGGAATCCGCCACACTGTATTTCAAAGAGCTTACCTGCTGGTTAAGGCCTTTGAGGATGCCGTCCACGACACTCTCTAAATACATGATGGGAGTCAGGGGGGCCAGAACCTGCAGATAGAATCCCACTTCCTCACTGCCATACAGCAGTACGCCGAATTCTTTTGAAAAAATCGTGAATACGCCGCTGATCAAGATGGAGGCGAGCAGGGTGATATGCAGCGTGTGCTTTACCGCCCGATTCACCGTCTCTTTATGCCCGAGCGCCGCGGCCGAGGAAATTTCCGGAACTAGGAGAGTGGACAGAGCATTGAGAAAGGAAGCCGGGAAAAAAATGAGGGGCATCGCCATGCCTTTGAGCATTCCGAATTGGGACAGACCGGTTTCTTTGGAAGCCGTGTATTTGGCCAGACAGTTCGGAACCAGGATATTTTCAATGGTGCGCAGGATGGAGTTGATATACCGGCCGGCGGTGATCGGCGCGGCAATGGACAACAGTTTCCGGACCACCGGATAGGCGGGCTTTTTGGCCAGGGCGAAAAAGCTTTCCTTTTTCAGCCGCCTCCGGTCCAGGAAGTAACCGAGCGCCATATGGCCGCAGGAGGCAAATTCCGCGACCGTATCACCGATCATGACGGCCATGCAGGCATAAGCGATGCCCATCGAGGCAAAACGGTCAATCAGAAGCATGACGACCGCGATGCGGACAACCTGCTCCAGAATCTGCGCCCGTGAGGGATTCCCCACCCGGCGGCGGGCAATGAAATATCCGCGCAGACAGGAGGAAACCCCCATCGACGGCAGGCTGAAGCAGAGGATCCGGAGAGCGGGCACCGCCCGCATATCCTTGATCCAGTACGCGCTGATGATATCCGCTCCGAAAAAAATCAGGGCGGTGGAGGCGATGCCGATCAGAAGACTCAGCGCGATGGCACGGTGCAGGATATGACGGACCGATTTGGGCGTTCCGCAGACCAGTTCATCCGCAACCAGGCGGGTGACGGCGGTCGAGATCCCCGATGTAGCGAAGGTGGAGCCAAGGACATAGATCGAAAAAATCAGTTGATATAAGCCCATGCCCTCGGCGCCGATCTTGTTGGACATATAGATACGGAAGAAGATGCCGATCGTCCGCAACAACAGGGAGGTGGCGGTGAGAATGAAGGCGTTTTTTATAAAAGTGGCTTTTTTCACACAACCACTCTCCTGTTTTAATAATCCGGATATATAGGAAATATAAATCGGCCGAGAATGGGAAATTCTTTTTCATCTGCGTCTGCGCGCCCAAGAGGTTATGGAGAAATGCGGGCATTATAGGCGTCGGCCAGATGGTCCCAGTCCCCTTTGGCCACTTCGCCGGTGACCTCACGCTTTGCATTTTTTTGGAAAGTTTTGACCGCCTGTTCCGTCGCTTCGTCATAAACGCTGGTGACGGGTACGCGCGGCAGGTTGGAATACCGTTTTCCAATTTCATCAAGCAGCACCTGAAGAATGGTCACAATCGCTCCCTTGTCTCCCGGACGGATGACATGGGTGACGGAGGGAAAAGGGCTGATGCTGCGCGGCGCCGTCTGCAAATCCCGAATGATCCGGTATTCCGTCGCTAGATAGTTCCAGGTTTCCTGATTCACGGTGCCGGTTATCGGCAGACCGCGGGCACGCTGGTACGCGATCACGGCCTCCTTGGTTTGAGGTCCGTAAATGCCGTCTACTCCGATCTGAGGGATCCGCTTATCCAAAAAGGAGATCGCCCGGAGGTACTCCTGGATTTCCCGAATGTGGTTGCGTCGGTCTTCGTCTGTATAAGCCATGGGCGATTACCTGCCTTTCTGCACCGTATCACGGCGTTCCGGCGCCGCCGGTGCTGGGGATGGTGTATCCGGGGTCTTGGCCGGGCTGCTTGTCGAAACCGAAACGCAGATCGCCATACAGGCTGGCGATGCTGTTCCAGGTCAGGGGTCCGACGTTGCCGCTCGGTTCCAGGCCGATCAGATTCTGATACGCGATGACGGCGTTTTGGGTTTGGTTCCCGAATACGCCGGTCACAGGAACGTCCGGAATTTCGGGAAAACTCTGGGAGATAAAACTCAGGTACTCCTGAAGGATGCGGACATATTCTCCTTGTGATCCGAGACGGAGTACCGTACCGGGGTAGAGGGCTACCCGGATGTCGTTCGGTTCCATGCTGTCGATAATGCCGCGGTAAGCGCGGTACATATCCTGCCAGGTCAAACGTCCAACCACGCCGTCCGGATCCAGGCCAAATGTTTTCTGAAAAGCGATGACGGCGGCTCGGGTCTGATCGTCAAACACACCGGTGACATCGACCGGCGGAACCGTCTCATAAAAATCGGCGATGACGGCGAGAAAATACTGGATGATCCGCACTTCATCCCCGGTATCCCCATACCGCAGCAAGGTGGAATACTGCAGCGCGACATCCTCGAATGGGATGCCCTCGCTGTCCAGCTCGGACAACCGCTTGACACTGGTGTACAAATAAGAAATCCGGTACCAGGTCTGCTTACCGATGATACCGTCGGGGGTGAGATTGAAAATCCGCTGAAATTCTTTTACCGCGTCTTCCGTTTCCTTTCCGAACACACCGTCCACAGGGTAGATCTTTGGGATGGCCGGATAGTTGTTGGATATCCGGTTGAGCTGGATTTGTTTCGTACGCACATCGTTTCCAGCATCCCCGATGCGCAGGGGAACGCCGGGATAGGAGGGGGCGTTGATCCGCACGGGGGCATTGGTGACGATTTCGATGTCGTCCCCATAATAATACGTGAGGATCTGATAGGGGGTATAGCCTTCCTCGGCCAGGGGTACGGTTCCCCATTGGGACAGACCGTCGCAGGTGACGGTTGTGCCGTTGCAGTACTGGGTGAAATAGGGTTCCACGCTGCCTTGTTTGCGGACATAATTGTTGAAAATATCATCCACGATATCGCTGATGTTGTCGTAGATATCGCGGTTTTGCACGTATGCCTGATCATAGCGGGTGGAATTCGTGATATCGAAGTCGTAGCCTCTGCTGCGGTACCATTCCGTATAGACACGGTTGAGTGCATAGGAAATTTGCGCATAGATATTGGCACGGATGGCGTTTTCCGGCCAGGTGGGATAGATTTCGCTGGACGCGACGTTTTTGATGTAATCGGGAAAAGAGACGGTGACATTCTGGGCGCTTGAATCTGGGGCGCCCAAATGGACGGTGATGGTTTCCGGTATATAGGGTTCTCCCGTCACGGGAATGCCTCCTTCCGCGTCACAGATCCTGCGGCGATGCGCCGTAGAAGGTCTGCTCCTCGTTTTCGTCGGTCATCTCGGGCAGAGGAATGAGTTCCACCGGCTGCACGGCCGAGGTGCCGCCGTATACCGGAATGTTGCGGTTGCGCACCCGGAAATAACCGGGAGCCACCACCAGGACATCATAGGTGGATACGGGGATGTTCTCAGCGGGCTGAAGGGTTAGCTTCCGGTCCATGGCCGGCAGCACCACCGGAGGGCTAAACCCGTTTTCATCGGTGAGCGTGACATATTGCAAGGCGTTGTCCGGATTTTTGCCCGTAATGGTGACGACGGCGTTCTGGATGGGAATGGCTCCACGGGCGGTATAGACCCGTACCTGCAGAGTGGCGAGGTCATCCTCCGGCGGATAGGCGGTTTCGATGGGGATGGGAGATGGAGCCCTGTCGGTAATATCCATTTCATTCCCGTCCGGAAGCCGGTTTTCCATCATTTCCTCCCGCATTTGTTCGTCAATGTCGCTCTCCGGTTCTGCGAGATCATTGGCGGGCATTTCCTCGCCGGGCAGATAATATTCGGGTTCCTCCGGTTCCGTGGTTACAGCAGGCGGATTGTTGCGGGTGATGAGGTCATCCACGGTTTCGGGCGGGGTGAAGGGCAGAGGGGTTCCCGGTTGCCGAAAACCAGGGGCCGGGACGGAATCCATCCGGGGACTGTCGGTTACGAGCGGCATGGGGATGGGGGGGACCAATTGAGGTTCGTTTTTCCGGACAGGAGCCTCGCTAGCCGTGCCATCCGCGAGAGGTCCGGATGCTGTCTCTCCGGTTTCGACCGGCAATGTACTGCGCCGGCGAAGCTGCATCATCTCCTGCCGGTACTTTTCCATCATTTCCTGCAAGTTCTGTTCGGAAAGGGGATTGGAGGTCATCGTACATCACGCCTTTCTTATGAATGGTTTATATATATGCGCCTTTCGTTTGAAACATGAGCTTTTGGTCTTTGGAGAACAAAAACCCCGTAGCTCGAGGATATAGGATAGCGGCGGACAGATGGGTTTGGTGTGAAAACAAATAAATTTAATCTTGCACAAACAAAATTTTTATGCTAAACCGAATACACACTGCTTTAAAAGTGGTATTTGCATCAACGAAGGAGGAAAACACATGTCATCTATTCGCAAACGTTTTCTGGCCATTCTGCTGGCGGCGATGCTGGTTTGTGTTGGCTTTGCCGGCACGTCCGTATCGGCGGAATCGACCGGGAAACAGCTCACGGTGGTCCCCAACACTGACGTACAGCCCTTTATCCGGCAGCTTCTGCCTAAATCCCTGTTCGGGTCCGGCGGGCCTTTCACCATCAATATGCAGGTGAAAATCGACAATTTTAAAAAGACTCATGTTGATGGGCTGATTTTTGTCAACATTTGGGATGATCGGGTTGAGGGCAAGACCGTTAACGGCTATTTTAACTACACGCAAAGCACCGACTGGATCGATGTCAAGATGACCGATATCGTGGAAACCTATGGCATTGGTCTGAAGGCGGGGGATCCCATCACTTTCGACAATGTCAAAGGCATGTGGATAAATGGGAAACTGGAGGAATACATCCTGTGCGACATGGGTATGCTATATGCCCAGGGAACCGTGACCTTCCGCAACTTTGAAGTGACCAACGCTGCCGGGGAAGTCGTATATTCTTGGGCGACGGAGCCGGACCTTGAGGGGATCAGCAACCTATCGGAAATTGAAAATCCGCAGCCAATAATCACAAAAGCTTCGTTCGGCGACTGGTCGGGACAAGTGCTGGTATCCGACGCGGATGACACCCCTCCGACCGTGCCGACGACCGCCCCTCCTGTATATGAGGATCCGGGCCCCGGCGATTCCACTACAGGCGCGACAGAGGCGCCGACCGGCGGTGGGGATACTACCCCGACAAATCCGGAGTCTGAGGATCCAAACGCCACCACCGATCCGGCGTCGGATGTGTCCGGGGATGACTCTTCGGATGCTTCGGACTCCTCTTCCAGAGACACTTCGGCCGATTCGTCGGCTGCCGCCGTGGGAGGAGGACTAGGGGATGACGACGAAGGTTCCTTCCCGATCTGGATTCCGATCGTGATTGTAGCGGGCGTCGTTGTCGTAGCCGGCGTCGTTCTGCTGGTCCTCTGGAAACTCAACAAACTTCCCTGGGTGAAAAAAGAACAGGGATAATCGCCAAAAGGTTTCGCGTGTCACGCGGCCAAAAATAACCACTAAAAAAGCCTCCGCTCGTAGGATAAAAACTACGGGTGGAGGCTTTTTATATGGAAGGAAAGAAGGAGAAACCCTACACCGACCGCTTTACGCAAAAGACGCGGAGAAGACGGATGCGAGAAACCCGAACGCTCATATCCATGTGTCGACCGGGAAGGACTCCGGAGCCTCTTCTAACTGACTCGGGTTTTTCAAGAGTTTTTTCAGAGAACGGAAGGACTCCGCAAAATAATAGCCGTCGCAAATCCGTTCGTCAACGACAAAGCGAATACGAATGACCTTCTTTTCCCGAAGGCTTCCGTCTTTTTCCTTGTCGAACACCGTTTCTTTTTTCCCCATCGCCATAAAGATAGAGGTGGTGCCGAAATCATAGATGTGGTGGTATACCGGTCCGATCCCCAAGGAGCCGACATCGGTGATATACATAGTGGTATGAAAAGGACTTAAGCGGTTAAGTGCCTTGGGCATAAGCCCACAATGGTCCAGCACGTTGACGATGTTCACAATCGCGCGCGTCAACCAAGCAGGGCAGGAATTCAATATACGTGCAACCATATCTGTGTCGTTTTCCACATCAGGGTCCTTGGCTTCTTGAAGAATGGCCCCATTGATTTTCTGATACACATCAAAAACCGTATCCGTTCCCTCAAAATTCGGTTTGATGACGACGTCTTCCGCATCTTTTGAAAGGCTGGGCTTAACAGTCATAGAGATGGTCAGCCGGTTACGGGCGTAGATTTTTCCGCCTACGACAAAACGGTTAAGCCAAGGGCGAAGAGTGATCATACGCACACTGGCCGCAATAAACAAATGGAACATGGAAAAGCCAGGCATGTTCCTGTCTTTCCGGAGATGTCGCACGTATTTCTCGAGCGCCTCAATTTCCACAACATCATCAAATAAAACTGAGCTGTCCGAACGGCGCTTCATAATATGAGGTATAACGGCAAAAAAAGACTGGGTATGCCGCAATCGCCAACCGTCATATCGATCTCCAAAGCGCCGTTTTCTGGCTTCTGGCATAATCGCTTTCATCCTTTCATAGACACGCTATAAGGAGGGACTCCTTCATCCAACGTGCGAATTCTCTATTCAAGGGGAAGCCTCAAGGAAAGCCATACGGCTTGGACAGGATATGGATTCGTGCCTTATGAAAGATTCCTGATGCCGCATACACCTATTTATTATACCATTCCATAAGTTGCTGTCAATTGGACAAATGATTAAGGCTTTCCCGCGAATTTTGGCAAGATCGCGGTATTTCTCACGGCCGGAAAAAGAATCTGAAGAACGCTTCGCGTGAAATCGGTCTTTTTCGCATGCCATGTCCATATCCGGACAAAAAGGAATCGGCCGGTACAGCATCGCCGTACCGGCCGGAGGATGGAAGAACGGGGGATTAGCAGCCGCAGCCGCAACCACAGCCGTTGTTTTGCGCGTTGGCGCAACCACAATCGTCGTCATCAAGAATCAAAAGGATGATGATGACAAACAGGATCCAAGTGCAGCTATTTCCGCCGCAAAATAGGTTCCGCAGACTCATTCTTTGCCGCCTCCTTTCAATGGGTACATTCCATACTATGCCGTTGGTGGGGTTTGGTTACAGGAGAGAATGGAAATACAAAGCACCCGGAACAACGCAATCAGACGAACGAGGTCGACCGGAAGCGCTAGACCGTGCTTGTTTTCGATGTCGAAAGATATTCGCAAAATTTCTTTATTATTTGACCATTATTGACTTTGACTTTAATTGACCAATTAGATATAATAAATCTGTAATCTGGAAAGGTGTGGAGAACCATGCGCATAAGCGATACCATTGCCGCCTATATTCTTCATAGAATAGATGAAGCGGAGGATGGGTCGGCGGAACTGCGGCGGAATGAATTGGCAGAAGAACTGGGATGTGTGCCAAGTCAGATCAATTATGTCATCACCTCCCGTTTCACTCCGGAACAGGGATATATTGTGGAGAGCCGCCGTGGGGGTGGAGGTTATATTCGGATTCATCGCATCCGGTATTCACCGAATTGTTCCCCCATTATGCACGTGGTAAATTCTATTGGGGAGGAGTTGGTTCCGGCTGCTGCTCAGGCAATTTTGGACAGCTTAGCGGAGCAAAGGTGGATCTCATCGGCTGCTGCCGCTTTGATCGCCTCAGCTTTGTCGGATCAGGCATACCGAGATGTTCCGGTGGAGTGTCGGGACCGGCTGCGGGCCAAACTGATGAAACAAATGCTTACGGCTTTGAATATGTAGGATAGGGGAGGAAAGACGATGCTTTGTCAAAATTGTGGCCAAAAACCTGCAACCACCTTCTTTAAAAAAACCATCAATGGGGAAACATCGGAGA
>USDZ01000054.1 GCA_900553525.1 uncultured Oscillospiraceae bacterium | reverse complement strand
GCAAAGAAAATCCTTACAGGGTCTTTTTTTACGCCGGAAGCCTTGCCCACAGCGGATTTTTTGATTAAAATTCGATTTTATTCAAATTTTTCCGGGAAACGGAATGATAACGGAGTTTGCCCCGAAAATGATATTGGGGCTTGCCCCGGAACAAAAAGCCACTCACATGTAACCGCATCCGCTTGCAGCGGAACACGCTGCCCTTTCATTCGCGGTGTGTTCTGCCTTTTTATAAACCCTGCTCCGGTGGAAAAGTTCCATCCGGCACAGGGTTCTGTCGGGATCGTTCTACGATTTATCTTTGGATTTCGCCAGCAGGGCACACACCAGACCAAAAAAGATCGCTGCCGCAATACCGCCGGCGGTTCCCGTCACCCCTCCGGTGAACACGCCGATCCAGCCCTTTTCCTTCACGGCTTCCTCCACTCCTTTGGCCAGGGAATAACCGAAGCCAGTGAGCGGAACCGTCGCACCGCCGCCCGCGAACTTGACCAGGGGTTCATACAGCCCCACCGCCGTGAGCGCCACTCCCAGCGTGACGAACAACACCAGGATCCGAGCAGGCGTCAGTTTGGTCAGATCGATCAAAAGCTGGCCCACTACACAAATCAGCCCGCCCACCACAAAGGCTTTGAGCAACATCCACCAGTCCATACCAGGCACACCCCTTTTACAAAAATTACGCCTTATTGTGTGCGTTTGTCCGGCGAGTTATGCATATTGAAGGGGTAGATGGGGCACTACAGCGTCAAATCCCGGTATTCGGCCGCCGAAAACAGTTTGCCCAGCGTGGTGTATTTCGGCGCATGGGTCGCGTGCGGTGACGTGCCGCCGAGTGGGACCGGATGATCTAGGGGCAGCGGCTCTCCCGCCAGCCGGATTCGGTATTTTTTTACATCGTCGCACCAGGCGATGCCGCCCTCGGACACCTTGCCGTAATGCGTGACCGCGCGGACTGGATTACCAACATAAAAGGCAGCATACCGAATACCGGAAATCCTGCGTGCGTCGATATGGGCATAGACTTGGTGTTCCAGACACAGATTTTGAAATCCCTCCGGACGTGCCGACAGCACCACCGTGTCGAAGCTGGGAGCCGCCGCGTTGGCGGACGCGGCGGCATCGGAACCGTCGGTGATCACAACGCTGTCCACTCCCTCTTCGAGAAGCCGGTTGATGATATAGTTCCGGGACCGCCCGGAATCCTTTGCCAACTGGTCGATCTGTTCCATGACATCCGAGGGAATGCGAACGGAAAAGGTCTTGTATGCGTCATCCCGCTTTTGAAAAACATGTCTTTCCAATAAAATACTCATTCCTGGTCCTCCCATACGGCCGCCGGTTGACGGAATTGCCGGTTGTCGGTATAATGAAGGAGGTGTGGGGTTCGCGGGATATTCCCGTTCCCCCCTGCCTTCGCCGTTATGCGCCGATGCCCGCAAAGCTCAGACGCATGGCGGCCCTTTTTTGTCCCGAGCCATACGGTACAAAAAGTCCATCGTCACCACGGTATCGAGCCACAGCAGCAACAAAAACTCGAGAACAGAGGTCATATGCACACCTCCAGGATGGTCCAATTTAACATAAAACATGTTGTAAAACCATCCGAATAAATATTATAATATCTGTTTCTTCCTGTCAAGATGCAGCTATAAGAGAATTTGGAGAAATTTTCTGTGGATTTTGGGGCAAGGTTTTGCCGAAATAGCCTATAAACGATACCGCGCGGCTGAAAAACCGGGTATCCCTGCGAGGGATACCCGGTTTTTGTGCGGTTGTATGACTCCGTCCCGCTTTTACGAACCACTCGGCCTATTCATACGAAACGGCATCATATGAAACGACAACTCTATAACCATAATCGGTGGTATCGCTCATGGTGAGCAGTTCGGCTATCTGGCGGCTGTCTGCCCGGAAGTACGCGGCATATTCGGTGTAACTGCCGTCGTACGGATTGTAGTCCTGCAATGCGAGATAATACAGTGGTTCCGTAATGTCAAGGTCTTCCCCGAGGTGTTTTCCCAATCCGTCTGCAAAGGCCGCTGCGGGATCCGGCGCCGTCGCCAGTACATCGGGATACAGCGTGGTGCCGTACCATGTATCCATGACGGAATAGACGCCGTACCCTCTCACCGTCAGACTATCCCCGCTCGTCCAGTTGTTTTCCCGCAGCGCCTGCAGGATCGCCTCCTGGTTTCTCGCATGCTCCGAACTCTCCTGGTACTGGCGGAGATAGAGGTTACAGGTCTTTTCCAACGAGGTATACAAAGGAATGGAGAAAGAGTATTGGTCGGCGCCCACAGCCGTCCAAACCTGGAAAACGTCAAGCGAAGGCGGAAGCTCCGTCTGCATCATATCGGATAAGACATGGCTATAGGGATAAGATTCTTCCCGGTTCTGTGCCACAACCAGCAGATACCATTCTTCAAACGGCATCGCCGCCACCTCCTCGCACAGGGCCTCGTACGCTTCCCGCACGTCGATATCGACGGACGAGGAACGGTTCAACGTAACGGTGGTGGTTTGTGCATCGATACGAGGGAGCTGCTGATAAACGGCCCGGTATTCGTCAATTTCCGCCAGAGGCTTGGCCAGCGCTTCCAGATCCTCCGCCCGCATTGGGATCTCGCGCACATGGGTGACACCGCGGGTGCGGATCGCCACACGGATGGTGGTTTTGGAGGAGGTATACTGATAGTACTCCTCTCGGGAGCGCTCCAGGACCCGCACCGCGGATGAAAGCTGCCGGGAAATGATACTGCGCACGTTCTCATCGGTGATGTCGATGTGAGAAGTGCGGGCGGCAAAATAACTTCCACGCGTTCCCCCCGATAGAAGGCGGACCGAGGAGATATCGCCCGCCGAGGGGGTGAAGGACAGCACCGACCGGTAAAGCCCGGTCATCCCGCCTATCAAAGCCACATTGAGCAGGACTAGCACCAGCAGTGAGGGAATTGAACGGATCAGGTTTTTCCATTTCCGGGTGGTAATCAGTTCATAGAGGAAAAACACCCCCAGTGCGACGATATACATCACGACATAGGTATACGTATTCATCTGATAGGAGGCGTTCTGACTCTGCCAGATCAAATCCCGGAATATGTAGTAGCAGGCAAGCGCGCAGACCACCATGGAAAGCACCAGGCGGTAAACAGCCTGCAAAATCCGATTGGGAGCCGCCTGCCCCGCCGCTTCGCTTTTGCGTGCCCGGAACAGCAGCGCCGCGCAGGCGGCGTAGAGCAGCCCGAGCACCAAGGTGTAGACTCCGCTCCGCCAGTTGGTCAGGGACTCACCGGAGCCCAGCATAAGAACCGTACCGACCGGCACATTGTATCCGATATCCAGCAGGGGAATGAAGTTGTCCGAGGATACCAACGGCAGGTTACTGGTCACGCTGGTAATGAGCAACAGGATGAGCAGACGGGGAATGAAGATAATCATCAGGGACACGACGATATTGGTAAAGATCGTCCCCGTGACGCACATAGCCACCGCCACGCTCGCCGCTACCAGAAGGCTACCGGCGAACACGTTCAGGCACACCACCAGCACGCTTGTCATATTGATGGAGAAATAGGCCGGGAAGCACAGGAAAACCGTCACCGACAGAAAAGAGGTAAACACCAGAATGACAAGAATCCAAGTCACGACGGCAGCAAAAAAGCTCAGAAACAGACAGAGCCGCGTTTCGGGAATAGCGTGATAAAAATCGCTCGCGTTCCGTTTATTGAGAAAACGGAATAAGTATAGCACCATTAACGGCGCAAATGCGCAGAAGCACAGCACCAACAGCGGATGCATCCCCGGAAAACCGAGCATCTCTTTGCCTTGGAAATACCGCATATCCCGGATGGAAAGCACCCGCCCAACCGGAATAAGAATCGCCTCCAGGCCCAGAATAACCAGACCCAGAATCCCGATCAAGCGAAGCTGGCGGAGCCCCTCCCGATACAGCCGCACGCTGAACCAGTTTTGTTTCATTCAATACCCTCCCCTGTTGGAGCCGCCCCTTTTCGGGGCCGGCTGTCTTATGCGCCAAGCACATCCTGGAACGTATACCCGAGGGCCTCCATCTCATAGGTGAAAACCTCCTCGAGAGAAAGGGGCAGCACGTCGATCAGAATGGGCAGCATGGCCTGGAGGCGGCCCACGGTTTCCTCACGCTCGCCCCGGACGATCATGTTGGCCACCGAGCCCCGTTTGCTGAAATGCAGAATGTCGATGCCCTCGAACGAATCCCGCCCGAAATCTTCGGAAAAGGCGATCTGGATTTTAAACAGGGAGGTCTTCAGATTCTGGACATCGCTTTCCAGCACCAGGCCGCCCTTATGCAGGAGCGCCAGCTGATCGCAGGTGTCTTCCAGTTCCCGCAGGGAATGGGAGGTGATAATGGCGGTGGCCTGGCGTTCGAGAACATCCTGGGTGATCAGGTTTTTGACCAGGTTGCGCATGACCGGATCCAAGCCGTCGAAGGTCTCGTCGAAAAAGATGTACTGTGGCCGGGTGGAAAGCGCGAGGATGGTCGCCGCCTGCCGCCGCATCCCTTTGGAAAAGGTATTCAGGGATTTTCGGGGGTCCAGACGGAACGCCGCCGTCAGGCTGCGGTACCGCTCCCGGTCGAAATGGGGATAAATATCGGCGTATAACGCCGCCATTCGATCCATGCCGGAACCCGACAGAAAATAGAGATCGTCCGGCACATACGCGATTTGGTTCTTCACAACCGGATTGTCGAACACCGGCAGGCCGTCGATTTCCACCGTGCCTTTGTCCGCCTTATATACCCCTGTGATTAGACGCAGAAAAGTCGATTTTCCCGCGCCATTCGAGCCCACCATCCCATAGATACAGCCTTGGGGAATCGAACAGGTAACGCCGCTTAATGCAATAAAATTCCCAAAGGATTTGGTGAGATTTTCCGCCTTGATCATAATAACAACCGCTCCTCTCCACATACATTTCAAGGGGCTGATGCGCCTGGAGCCTTTTCCCGTCACCCGGATAGGGTCCCCTCACGACGGGGAATGGCCGGCCGGATACGGCGCATAAACCCGTTCAACGCAGCGCAGGATCTCCTCTTTAGCGATCCCGGCCAGCGCCAGGTCCTGCAGCAGCTTATCCAGAACACCCAGCTTTTCACGCTGATATTCTTCCAGCAGCGCCACGGCGTTTTCCGAGACAAAACAGCCGATCCCGGGAACCGAATAAATCACCCCGCGGAGATCCAGTTCTGAATACGCTTTTTGAATGGTATTGGGGTTGATGGATAGCTCAGTGGACAGACTGCGCACAGAAGGAAGCTGGGTGCCTGGTTTCAGCAGTCCCGCCAGTACAAACCGCTCCATCTGCTCAATAATCTGTTCGTAGACCGGCACACGGGACAGGGTATCGATTTGGAACATAAGGCACCTCCTCCACTCGTACTGTGTGTTCTATGCGTATTAGTACACTTGTACTATACCATCACCGATTCTTCCTGTCAAGACTTGGCTCCTTCGAGCAAGGGGTTTGAGCGGAATATGCCATGATATATTTAAATTTGCAGCTCGGTATTTTCTTCATTAAAATAGACATAAACACAGGGCGTCACCGTTATTAAAACGATGACGCCCTTAACTATCTTTATGGGATCCGAGCTTTCCCGGCAGAACGCCGGGTCATAACCTTCGTCAAGCAGAAGCGGAGACGGCGAGCGCGCCGTCCTGGCTGTCCACGGTCAGAACCGTTCCGGGCATGAGGTCTCCCTCCACGATCTTGCGGCTGATCAAGGTCTCCACATGCCGCTGGATATACCGGCGCAGCGGCCGGGCACCGTAGACCGGATCGTATCCCTCGTTCGCGATCAAAGTCTTTGCCGCGGGGGTGATCTCACAACGGAGCTGCTGGTCGGCAAGGCGCTTGTTCAGCCCGGCCAAGAGCAGATCGATAATCTGGCTGATGTCCGCCTTGGTCAACGGCTTATAGAACACGATCTCGTCCAAACGGTTGAGAAACTCGGGGCGGAAAGAACGCCCCAACAGGCTTTCGACTTCCTGACGGGCGGTGTCGGTGACGGCGCCGTCCGGCCCAATGCCATCCAGCAAAATTTGACTGCCCAGGTTGGAGGTCAGGATAATGATGGTGTTTTTGAAATCCACCGTCCTCCCCTGGGAGTCGGTGATCCGCCCGTCGTCCAGCACCTGGAGCAGCACGTTAAACACATCGGGATGGGCCTTTTCCACTTCGTCGAAGAGGATGACCGAGTAGGGCTTGCGGCGGACGGCCTCGGTGAGCTGTCCGCCCTCCTCATACCCCACGTATCCGGGAGGCGCGCCGATGAGACGGGACACCGCGTATTTTTCCATATACTCCGACATGTCGATCCGCACCAGATTCCGCTCGTCGTCGAAGAGGCACTCCGCGAGCGCTTTGGCGAGTTCGGTTTTACCCACGCCGGTGGGACCGAGAAAGAGAAAAGAGCCGATGGGCCGGTTGGGATCCTGGATTCCGGCGCGGGAACGCAGGATGGCTTCGGTGACTCTCGTAACCGCCTCATCCTGACCGATAACCCGTTTGTGCAGGATATCCTCGAGATGGAGGAGTTTTTCCTTCTCCCCTTCCATCAGGCGGGCGACCGGGATGCCGGTCCACCGTTCGACGATCCGGGCGATCTCCTCCTCCGTCACTTTGTCCCGCAGCAGGCTGTGCTTTCTCGATTCCTCGGTCAGGCGTTCCTCCGCCTCGAGCTGTTTCTGCAGTTCGGGCAGCCGGCCGTATTTGAGCTCGGCGGCCTTATTCAGGTCGTAATCCTGTTCCGCCTTCTCAATCTGCCGGTTCATTTCCTCGATCTTTTCCCGCAGGGACTGAACCTTGCCGATGGCGGCCTTCTCGTTTTCCCATCTGGCCTTCATGGATCCGAACTGTTCCCGCATTTCGGCGAGTTCTTTTTGTATCTCGGCCAGATGTTCTTTGGACAGGGGATCCTTTTCTTTTTTGAGCGCCGCCTCCTCGATCTCATGTTGGATGATCCGACGCTGGATCACATCCAGTTCGGTCGGCATGGAGTCGATCTCGGTGCGGATCATGGCACAGGCCTCGTCGATCAAATCGATGGCTTTATCGGGCAGGAACCGGTCGGTGATATAGCGGTTGGACAGGGTGGCGGCGGCAATAATGGCTTGGTCCTGAATTTTGACGCCGTGGTACACCTCGTACCTCTCTTTGAGTCCCCGGAGAATGGCGATGGTGTCCTCCACCGTCGGTTCGTTGACCATCACCGGTTGGAACCGCCGTTCCAGCGCCGGATCCTTCTCGATATACTGGCGGTACTCGTCCAGGGTGGTGGCGCCGATGCAGTGCAGCTCACCTCTGGCCAGCATGGGCTTCAAGAGGTTGCCCGCATCCATGGCGCCCTCGGTCTTGCCCGCGCCCACAATAGTGTGCAGTTCGTCGATGAACAGGAGGATCCGGCCCTCGGATTTGCGGATCTCCTCCAGTACGGCTTTGAGCCGTTCCTCAAACTCGCCCCGATATTTGGCGCCCGCCACCAGCGAGCCCATGTCCAAGGAAAAAATAGTTTTATCCTGGAGGCTGCGGGGCACGTCTCCCCGAACAATCCGCTGCGCCAGTCCCTCGGCAATGGCGGTTTTGCCGACGCCGGGTTCGCCGATGAGGACCGGATTGTTTTTGGTTTTCCGGGACAGGATGCGGATGACGTTACGGATCTCGTCGTCCCGCCCGATCACCGGATCCATCTTCTGGCTTCTGGCTCTTTCCACCAGATCGGTCCCGTATTTTTTCAAAGCATCATAGGTGCCCTCCGGGCTGTCGCTGGTGACCCGGGTGTTGCCCCGTATCCCCATCAGAGCCTTGAGCACCGCGTTTTTTTCGATGCCGTACTGCCGGAAAATGCGAGCCAGTGTGTCGTTCGCCGACTCGATCAGACAGAGAAACAGATGCTCGACCGAGACAAATTCGTCCTTCATGCTCTCGGCCTTCCGCTCGGCGGCGGTGAGAATCTTGTCCATATCTCCTGATACATAGATTTTGCCCGCTTCCCGTCCCGAACCGGTGACTTTTGGCAGGCCGTCCACCGCCCGCAGAGCGTCAGCCTCCACCTGTTCCGCAGGAACGCCCATTTTCAGGAGAAGCTGAGGAATCAGCCCCTGTTCCTGAGTCAACAGGGCGGCGAGGAGATGCTCCGGCTCTAGCTGCATGTTCTGATGTTCCACCGTCAGGTTCTGGGCTTCCTGGATCGCCTCCAGGGATTTTTGCGTAAATTTTTGTGCGTTCATACCATCCATCCTTTCCCACCGCCGTGGAATCGAAGAGGTCTGCGTCCTGTCGGCGCTCCTCTTCCTAAACGGCCTCCGGCCGTCCTTATGATTTAGTATACAGAGTAATTGCGAATAGTTCATATCGCAATTATGAATATTATGTGAATATTAGCACTCTATTTATTAGATTGCTAATATTCGGCTGTTTTGCGGCAGACGCTTGTATCCCAGCAGCGTCTGTGCCATAATAAGGAAAATCAGAAAATCGCCAGGAGGTGTGCGCTGTGATCAGAACTTACCGTTTGAGCACTCCCCGGGAGGGCTTTCTGCCGGTGACGGAGCAGGTGCGGGAGGCCCTGCGGGACAGCGGAATACAGAGCGGTCTGTGCGTCGTTTACTGCCCTCACACCACCGCTGGCGTGACCATCAACGAAAATGCGGACCCCGATGTGCTTCGGGATCTGACGCTGGCCCTGAACAAGACTTTCCCGGACCGGCCCGAGTTTCGGCATGCGGAAGGAAATTCCGCTGCCCATTTCAAGGCCCTTTGCACGGGGAGCAGCGTCACCGTTCCGGTGGAGAACAGCCGTCTGCTCCTGGGAACATGGCAAGGCATCTATTTCGCGGAATTTGACGGCCCCCGGGAACGTCGCTTTTACGTTAAACTGCTTGGGGAGCCGGAAAACACGGATGACTGAAAGGGAGGCAATCGGTATGGACGCCATGGAAAACCTGATGACCCGCCGGAGCATCCGGGCATTTGCAAAGAAAAAGATCCCGCGCGAGGCGCTTGAGCAAATCGTAAAGGCCGCACGGTACGCGCCGAGCGGCATGAATAAGCAGCTCTGGCGGTTTACCGTGGTGCAGGATCCGGCCACCCTCGACGCTCTCGCCGCCGTGGTGCGGGATGAGGCCGCCCGGGATCCGGACTATCATTTTTATCACGCCGATGTTCTCATCCTCGCCTCCAACGAGCGGGACAATCCCCACGGGGTGGAGGACTGCGCCTGCGCGCTGGAAAATATGTTCCTGGCGGCCCACGCCCTGGGGATCGGATCGGTCTGGATCAATCAGTTCAAAGGCATCTGCGACCGCCCCAGGGTCCGGGAACTGCTCTGCCGGCTGCATCTGCCGGAAAATCACATCGTCCTCGGCTGTGCGGCCCTCGGGTATGCGGCGCAGCCCGCTCCGCCGGCCTTGAAAAAACAGCAAGTGGTGGAATGGGTGCTCTAAGCGGGGAGCCGGGCGGCAGGGTGCGCCCGCCCGCAAAACATGGCTGAGACCGGATCAAGAAAGGAGTGGCCTATGAAAAGCACAGTCATGGCACTGCTGGCCGCCGGGGGAGTCCTGGGCGGCGTCTGCGCCGCGCTCAACGGCTATGTGATCACCCGGACAGCCTCCCGGCTCCGGAAGACCTCTGATCCGTGGAGCTGTCCCGCCGACGCGGTTCTGGTTCTGGGGGCCGGGGTGAAAGCGGACGGCCGGATGTCCGACATGCTCACTGACCGCATGGAGACGGCCATCGCGCTCTACCGCCGCGGTGCGGGGAAAAAGCTGCTCTTAAGCGGCGATGCCCGTCCCGGATACGACGAACCCGCGGCCATGCGTCGCGCCGCTTTGCGGGCGGGGATCCCGGAGGAAGCGCTTCTCCTG
>USDZ01000053.1 GCA_900553525.1 uncultured Oscillospiraceae bacterium | reverse complement strand
GCGTAAGCTGGGGGTTCCGGGAATTCATCCGGCGGCCGTGATGGATAAATCCTCGCTGTGAGACAGAACAGGAAGTCCGGCCGCAGCCCCCTCCTCCAGGGCCTTTTTCATCATGCCGCCGGTCGGGACAGGACGGCCGTCGTCGGACACCGCCACAGCTCCCGCCGCTTTCAGGGCGGGAAAATCGGTCAGGTGCAAACCATCCAGCGAGGACGTAATAGCGGCGACGGGATACACTCGCGCATCCACATCCTTGGCTTTGGCCAAAATCTCTCCGAGCACCTCCGGGCAGTCGCAAACCGGGCTGGTGTTCGGCATGCAGGCGACCGATGTAACTCCCCCGGCCGCGGCAGCCCGGCAGCCGGACTTTATATCCTCTTTGTATGTCTGTCCCGGGTCCCGAAGGTGTACGTGAATATCCACAAGACCTGGAAGCAGATGGCAACCGTCCGCCAGAATCACACGAGCATCGGCGGAAAGGGAGGAACCGATGGCTGCAATGACACCGTCCCGTACAAGCAGGTCGACAGACACTTGATCCCATCCCTGCGACGGGTCGGTCACTTTTGCTCCGCGAATCAGCCACTGTTCCACTTTATGCGCCTCCCTTCGGCTTTCTAACTGAATAGTATAGCATAGTTGCCAAGGGGTTACAATCCTCGAATTTACAAAATTCCACCTGCAGGAAGGATCGGGCTTGCCGTATTTCACCAAAGCAACCTAGTCCCCACCACCGTAAGCTTCCCACCGCAAACGCAACAACCGAATCCAAAATTATCATAATTTCGTAAAAAAGGCGCGCCATCTGCTGAAAATGAATTTTTTATGAAAGTTTCCGTTAAAGTTCTTGCAAAATCAAAAAGGTTCCGCTATAATGAGTTTTAGCGTCTAGATTGTATTTTAAATAAAGGAGAGGATCCCATGTCTTATGTCGAATCCGTCCTTGCGGAATTGATCCGCAAAAACCCCGCCCAGGATGAGTTTATCCAGGCCGCCACGGAGGTCCTGCACTCTCTGGAACCGGTTATTGAGGCCAATCCGCAATACCAGAAAGCAGCCCTGCTCGAACGCTTGGTGGAACCGGAGCGGGTCGTGATGTTCCGAGTTCCGTGGGTGGATGATGCGGGCAACGTACATGTAAACCGCGGTTTTCGGGTCCAATTCAACAGTGCCATTGGACCTTATAAAGGCGGGTTGCGTCTGCATCCGTCGGTCAATCTGGGCATCATCAAATTCCTCGGGTTCGAACAGATTTTCAAAAACTCTTTGACCGGTCTCCCCATCGGCGGCGGCAAAGGCGGCTCCGATTTTGACCCCAAGGGCAAGTCGGATAATGAGGTTATGCGCTTCTGCCAGAGTTTTATGAGCGAACTGTATCGTCATATCGGTGCGGACACCGACGTACCTGCCGGCGACATCGGCGTGGGCGCCCGGGAAATCGGCTATCTCTTCGGGCAGTATAAGAAGCTGACCAATCGGTATGAAGGCGTCCTGACCGGCAAGGGCTTGACCTACGGCGGTTCTCTCGCGCGGACCCAGGCTACCGGATACGGCCTGGTGTATTTCACTGAGGAAATGCTGAAGGTTATGAACGACTCCTTTAAAGGTAAGACCGTCGTGGTTTCTGGGTCCGGCAATGTTGCTATCTACGCCACCGAAAAAGCCCAGGCCCTGGGTGCCAAAGTAGTGGCTTTAAGCGACTCGAACGGCTGGGTTTACGATAAAGACGGCATCGATCTCTCCCTGGTGAAGGATATTAAGGAGGTCCGCCGCGGCCGGATCAAGGAATACGTCGACGCCCGCCCCACCGCCGAATACCACGAGGGTAAGGGTATCTGGAGCATCCCCTGCGATATTGCCCTGCCCTGCGCAACCCAAAACGAGCTGAATCTGGACGATGCGAAGCTGTTGGTTAAAAACGGCGTGAAGATTGTGGCCGAGGGTGCCAATATGCCCACCACGCTGGAGGCCACCGAATATCTGCAGCAAAACGGTGTGGCCTTTGGTCCCGGTAAGGCGGCCAACGCCGGCGGCGTAGCCACCTCCGCGCTGGAAATGAGCCAAAACTCCATGCGTTTGAGCTGGACTTTTGAGGAAGTGGATGAAAAACTCCACGGCATTATGAAGGGTATTCATCAAAATGCCTATGAGGCGGCTGAGAAATACGGCTGCAAAGGCAATTACGTCATGGGTGCCAATATCGCCGGTTTCGTCAAGGTTGCCGACGCCATGATGGCACAAGGTATCGTTTGACCATTTGAGTTCCCACACCTCGGGTTTTAGAGAACCCGGGGTGTTTTTTCGTCTCTCTTTCTAAGTTGTCTGTCCTTTTGGCGCTAGATATGCTATACTGATTCCACCAATCAAAATAGAAGTCCCGGACGGTCCGGACAAAGTTTTCGCCATATTTCACACAGTGAACATAAACACCGGCTACACTATACGCAGAACACCGCTACGGAAATCGAAAGGAGAGGGCGACATGCACGGCCCGTCAGACACAGCGAAAACCAAAATTCTAATCGCAGACGACGAGATCCGGATGCGCCGCGTCATCGCCGACTATCTGCACATCAAGGGCTATGATACCGATGAGGCAGGCGACGGCATTGAGACGCTGGAACGTTTCGATGCCGGAAAGCCCAATTTGATCCTGCTCGATGTGATGATGCCGCGTATGGACGGGTTTGAAGTTTGCCGGCATATCCGGGCAAAGAGCCGCGTCCCCATCATTATGCTCACGGCGAAATCGGAAGAAGAGGACGAATTGCAAGGCTTTGGACTCGGTGTGGATGAATATATCTCCAAACCGTTTAGCCTCAAAATTCTGAATGCACGGATTGAGGCCGTATTGAGACGCGGAACCGCATCCGACGCCGCTATCTCCCCGGCTCTGCCTTCGGGGCTGTCCATCGATACGGCCGGGAGGGTGGTTCGAGTAAATGGAGAACCAGTGGAACTGACTTATACCGAATTTGAACTGCTCCTTTACTTGATGAACAATGCGGGAATGGCTTTATCCCGTGATAAAATTCTCGATAATGTGTGGCGTTACGATTATTACGGAGACGCCCGAACGGTAGACACCCATATCAAAAAGCTGCGCAACAAACTCGGCGAGTATGGAGATCATATCCGCACCATCCGGGGAATCGGTTATAAATTTGAAATGTAGAAGGAGCGGATTATGGAGAAAAACCCCCGTAAAGGCCTGCATTCCGTCCTCTGGAAAATCACGGCGGTGATGGCGATGTGCATCCTGCTGCTTTTGTTGTTCAACTGGCTGCTGAACAATTTTGTCCTCCAGTCTTTTTACACGCGGCAGAAAGCGCAAGGACTCGAGGATGCCTATGCCGCGGCGGACCGTCTCATTCAGGAGGACGACGGAACGTTCCGGCAAACCATGGATGATCTCGCCCAGAACAGTAATATCTTTACCCTGATCTGGAACACCCATCATATGGTCTACGATTTTCAAAACCGCGCCATTGCGGTCATACAAGTGCCGAATTACGATTTGTCTCCCGGTACCTATCAAGTCATGGAGGAAGAAAAAACGCTCTCTATTCCGGAGGACTATCTTCAAGCCCGCTCGATCAAGCTGTACGGGAGGTTGCATTCCGGTGAATATATCCTCATTCAAACTCCCGTGGCGGCGATTGAGGAAAGCATCGGTATATCCAATCGATTTCTCCTCATTTCCGGGGCCGTAACCCTGCTCATCAGCGTATTGATCGTGTCCATCGCCGCCCGCAGCTTGACTCGTCCGATTCGGCGTCTTTCCCATCTCGCTCAAAACGTGGCCCGTCTGGATTTCAGCGAACGATACACCGGACGTGGGAAGGATGAGTTAGCGGATCTCGGCAATAGCCTCAACGTCATGTCCGACACTCTCGAACGCACCATTCGCGAATTGCAGGCGGCAAACGACCGTCTGTCCCGCGATGTCGAGGAAAAGACACGACAGAACGAAGCCCGCCGCGCCTTTATATCCAACGTTTCCCACGAACTCAAGACCCCGATCGCCCTTATGCAGACTTACGCTGAGGGACTGCGGGAAGATATTGCCGCCGGTGCGGGCAATCGGGAATACTATTGCGAAGTGATCGAGGACGAATCTCAGAAAATGTCCATGATGATTAAAAAGATGACCCTGCTTATGCAGCTCGAGGACGGCAGCAGCCAACTGGAGACGGAGCCTTTCGACATAACGGAGCTCTTATGCAACCTCATGCAAAAAAATGCCATTCTTTTTGAAGAAAAACGGGCTCGGATTCAACCTCCGGCCAACCGCCCGGTCTATGTACGCGCCGACGCCTTCCTGATCGAAAATGTCCTTTCGAACTATCTCTCCAACGCGTTGCACCATGTCCGAAACGGCGGCGTGGTTTCGGGGGCCATCCGCAAAGTCGGCGACAACCGGGTGCGCATCTCCGTATACAACGACGGCGACTGCATTCCCTCGGCGGATCTGCCACATATATGGGAAAGCTTCTATAAAGTAGACAAAGCTCGTACCCGCGCCTACGGCGGCACTGGGATCGGCCTGTCCGTCGTCGCAGCCGTCATGCGGGCGCATGGTATGCCTTACGGCGTTTTTAACCGTCCGGACGGCGAACAAACCGGTGTGGAATTTTATATCGAACTCGAACAATCGGAGCCACTCTCTGAACATGGTGAGGAAGATGGAACGTAG
The DNA here is from genome assembly GCA_900553525.1 of uncultured Oscillospiraceae bacterium. GTDB lineage: Bacteria > Bacillota > Clostridia > Oscillospirales > Acutalibacteraceae > UMGS1623. The sequence goes on along the minus strand of USDZ01000053.1, from coordinate 5,236 downwards.
CCATAAGCGGCGGCCTACCTTTCGCGTTTTTATGCAGTCCTATGGTTGAATCTTCTGAATTCGGTCTCAAAGCACATCGTACCTAAGCGCTGTTATCAAGACCGGAAACGACCATCCTGATCTGCATGTATTTTGTGTACGATACAGAGACAGGGGCGATAAAACGACGTCTACGGTCGGGCAAAGATGCTTTTTTACATAGGCGCTGTATAAAACCAGCGTTTCTTCCATATGGTATAGGTGAAAAAGGCCCCTATTCGGGGATATAGATGGATCTTGCCTCTGGATCGTTCATCTAAACAGGAGGAAACGCTATGACCACCATCAGCCGCCGGGGAATCATCCGGCTGATCAGTTACACGGCCGCTCTCGTCGTCGCCTTGGCTGTCGCAGCAGCCGGCGGCTATGCGGCGGCCAACCGGTACCGCACCACCATTGAATACGGCTACCAGCGTGCCCTTGGTGAACTCGGCGAATATATCAGCAATCTAGACATCACCTTACAAAAGGGACGATACGCCACCTCTGAAAACCAGCTACAAGGCTTAGCGGCCAAGCTCTGGCGAGAGGCCGGCAGCGCCAAAAGCTGTCTGGAGCAGCTTCCTCTGGATGGAGGGGAGCTCGACGGGATCAACAAATTTTTGTCTCAAGTGGGTAACTTCTGCATGTCGTTGAGTCATCGTGTGGCAAACGGCGGGGATGTCACAGCGGAAGAGACCAAGACCCTTCAGCAATTATCCGCCTATGCCCAAAATATGACGATGCGCCTATCCGATATAGAAGCCGGCCTGAATACCGGCTCTCTGACTTTTGGAGAGGTTGCCCATCGCCTGCAGGCGGACGGTCTGGACGAAACCGCTGTTCCCGACCTTCAACAGAGTTTTCTGGAGATGGAAGAGGAGCTTGCGGACTACCCCACCATGATCTATGACGGTCCTTTCTCCGATCATATCTACCAGCAGAAACCCCGAGCACTCGAGGGACTGTCTGACTTTCCCGAATCTTTTGCGCGGGATGCTCTGGAACAGCTAAGCGGCGTAAGCGAAATCCAATATGTCGGGGAAACACAGGGAAACATGCCCTGCTATCAGTTTGCCGGGGACAGCTTTACGGCTACGGTATCCAAACAGGGAGGCAAAGTGGTTTACTTTCTCAATGCCAGACCACTCGGGGAAGCTTCTCTATCGGTGGAGGATGCTCTGGCGGCCGGAGATGCTGTCATGCAGGAATCGGGGCTCGGGGATTTTGCCTACCGTTATTACAGTTTGAACAATGGTGTTCTTGCCATCAACTACGCCGCTGTACAGGACGGTGTCATTCTCTACTCGGATTTGATTAAAATTGGCATAGCCATGGACAACGGCCAACTTGTCAGCTTCGATGCAAATGGGTATTTGATGAACCATGCAAGCCGTTCTCTGCCAGAAATTTTGGTCAGTGAAGCGGAAGCACGCAGCCGCTTAAGCCCCTATCTGACTGCACAGGGGGAGGGCCGCCTGGCTCTCATCCCTACGACCCAGCAGACCGAGGCTCTTTGCTACGAGTTTTCCTGTACAGGCGATCCGGGTGATGGATCGGGAGAACTCGACCAGGTATTGGTCTATGTCAACGTGGAGTCGGGGCTGGAGGAACAGATCCTGATCCTCATGAAAGATGACCTAGGAGTCCTGGTCATGTAAAATACAAATTCCCGCCGGACAGACAATCCGACGGGAATTTTTTGACCGATAAAACATCTATTGACGCAGAGTGTAAACTCCACCCATTTTTCCCTATTTCCAAAGCGGCTTTAATGAGCGGTCGGGTTGTCCGTCCGCAGATACCGGTACCGGCGCATACCGGTATTGAGTTCGGTTTATCGGCTTTTTTCTCGTTGATCCGCTTTCCTGCCGAACCGCGCCGCCTGTTCGAGCAGCAGGGGCTGAATATGCGGATAGGTCCATTTCCCCGGTGGCGAGATGGAAAACAGCCGCTCCGCCATTTCGGAATCCGGCGGCAGCTCCTCAACCCTGTCCATCCGGGCAAAATACAACATTCCGCAGATTTCGGCTCCACCGTCTTCCGGATCCACGCCGTAGATACACACCCGCCGTAAAACGGCGCCCACCGCCCCTGTTTCCTCATAGAGTTCGCGAACGGCTGTTTGATCGATGGGTTCGTCCGGTTCCCGATGGCCGCCGGGCATCTCCCAGGTCGTCCGGTCACGGTGACGACAGAATGCCCACTGTTCTCCAACACATGCCGCGATCACCGCAAAACGCAGTTCCCTGTTTTCCTCCGTTGAATAGAACCGAACCTTCAAACGCGGCCCCCCTCCTTCAGCCGTATTTTGGCCCGGCTTTATTCCTTCAGAAGACGGTCCACCGCATCGGCGGCGGGATCCATCTCTTCGCAAACCACTCGCTCAATTTCCCCCTCATCGCATAGACGGGCGACATCCGGGTTCATGGGCAGCCGAGTCAGCAGCGGGACTCCCATATCAGCCGCCGCTTTTTCCAGACCTTCCGGAGAACCAAACAGTTCTATACGCCGGCCGCAATCCGGACAGACGGCATAACTCATGTTTTCGATCATTCCGATGACCGGAATGGACAGCATATCCGCCATCTTCTTCGCCTTCCCAACCACCATCTGCACCAGCGACTGCGGTGTGGAAACTACGATGGTCCCGTCCACAGACAAAGACTGGTAGACAGTCAGCGGCACGTCGCCGGTTCCGGGCGGCATGTCGATGAGCAGAACATCCAGGTCTCCCCAAGCTACATCGGTCCAAAACTGGGTCACAGCACCCGCCAAAATCGGGCCACGCCAGACCACCGGCTGATCTTCGTGTTCGAGCAACAGATTGATGGACATGACTTTAATACCCATGGCGGTTTCTTCCGGCAGGATGCCCATCTCGCTTCCACGCGCCTTGCGTTTGATACCAAAGGCCCGCGGGATGGAGGGACCGGTGATATCGGCATCGAGAACGCCGACCTTCCAGCCTCTGCGGGCGAGAAGGACGGCGAGCATCGCCGTCACAGACGATTTTCCGACACCGCCTTTGCCGCTGCTCACGGCGATGACTTTCTTGATGCTGCTGAATTCGCCGAGCTTGGCGTGAGGATCCCGTTCGGCACAGTTTTCCTGACAACTTTCACAATCGTGCCCGCACGATTCACTCATGATACCAACCCTTTCCGAATAGATACCGGTTGGCAAAGACGGACACCCGTCTTTGCCAACCGGCTCAGAGAACACAAAGACAAGTAGAATTCCCTTCACCTCAGGATAGTATATGCCAATCCGCGCAGAAAATCAAGAGAACCGGTCGGCCCGGTAGACTTTCTTGTCCCAAGCGCCATTTCAAACCGAAGCAAATCCATCCGATTCTATTTTACTGAAAAAAACGCATGCCGTCCATAAAAAAGCGCCTGCCGCAGCAGACGCTTGATTTCTCCGGGTTAAGCCGACCGTTCGGTTTTTTCTTTACAGGAAGATATGCGGGGATTCGCCCCCTCACAAACCCCTTTGGACTTCAGGACATAGCCAACCGATTTAAAAAGAATTTTCAAATCCAGGCAGACCGACCGGTTGGCAGCATATTCGCCGTCCAGCCAGGCCTTCTCTTGAATGGTCACATTGTCCCGACCACTGATCTGCGCGAGGCCGGTGATGCCCGGACGGACCGTATTGGCACCGTTTCGTTTCCGCAGGGCAATCAAATCGGTTTCGGTCAGGACCACCGGGCGGGGACCGACGATGCTCATATTGCCGATGAATACGTTGATAAGCTGCGGCAGTTCATCGATGCTCAGCCTTCGCAGCGTCTCGCCTACGCGGGAAATATACTGGCCGGGATTCTCCAGCTTGTGGGTAGCCACCTCACGAGGCGCCGCCACATTCATGGTACGGAACTTGAACACGGAGAACGGAACATTGTCCTTTCCCATGCGCTGCTGAACAAACAGCGGTTTTCCTCTGGTATCAATCGCACAGATAATGGAAACTATCAAAAACAAAGGGGACAAAACCACCAAAGCCAACAGGGATACCACTACATCAAAAAAGCGTTTTACAAAAGCATACCATCGTTTCTGCTTTTTGACGCTGTCCGCATATCCGGACAGAGGAACAATTTTTTGCATAATGTTGCCTCCTCCAAGGGGACGTCCTAAGCAATCTATAGTTAAAAATTAGTAAACAAAACCCCAGAAAGCGCCCTACACGCTCTGTTGAAGGCATTATACTATCTCACTTCACAAAAATCAAGTTTCATTTTTGTAACACTCCGGAAGTCTGTAGGTAACGCCAGCTTTGTATGACCACCTTCCCGCTTTTTTGTACAAACTATATTATTTTTTGGGGATTTATTCCGGTAGGCGCTTCCATTTTGGACATCGATTTTATTGATATTCGGAAAGTATTTCTCGTTTATCCATCAATCTTCTGACAGAGAACGAATACAGCGGGGCATACTATTGACGAAAACCCGGAGAGGAGAGGATGCCTGTTTGACCCGATTTTGGAAACGTTCTTTTGATATTTTTGCGTCGATTTTGCTTTTACTGGTATTATCTCCTCTTTTTATCGTGATTATGCTGGCTATTTCGGCGGATTCTTCCGGAGGTGTTATATTTAAACAAAAACGTGCAGGTTTATACAGTCGATCGTTTACATTTTATAAATTCCGTACCATGTACCGCAGCGCACCGCAGGATGTTGCCACTGCTGAACTGATCGAAGCGGACCGATATATTACACCAGTGGGCCGCTTTCTCCGCCAGACCAGCCTGGACGAACTGCCTCAGTTGTGGAATGTTCTAAAAGGCGACATGAGCATTGTGGGTCCGCGTCCGGTGGTCTTGACTGAGCGGCGTCTGCTGACCCTGCGAGCCCAATGGGGAGCCGACCGGGTACGGCCGGGCATCACGGGTCTGGCCCAGATCCGTGGGCGTGACGAACTCCCAATCTATCGAAAAGCCCTATACGACCGGTATTACGCACGACATCTAACCTTTGGAATGGACTGGAAAATTCTGCGGATTACGATAAAATACGTGCTTAAACGCGAGGGAATCCGAGAGGGGAATCATCCGGTGCGGTCTGAACAGCACCACCCGGTTCGTGAGAAACCCACCCGCACCCGGAATCGATTTTAATAAAAAAACTCTCCGAAAAAAATTCGGAGAGTTTTCCATTATGCTTAAGCATGTAGGATGCAGAGCGAAGCGAAGAATCCTACAAAGAACCG
>USDZ01000052.1 GCA_900553525.1 uncultured Oscillospiraceae bacterium | reverse complement strand
GATACGGAATCGTCGGAGGGTTTTTCATCGGCGGAAGGTTCCGTCTTTTCCTGGGATTTCGCCTCTCCCGCCGCTTTTTTCTTTAGTTTATTGGGATTTTTGGTCGCCTGCACCGGTTTCTTTTTGGAGGCTTCCGCCCGGGCCCGTTCGGCAGCCTCGGCTTCTTCCTGAGCTTGGCGGCGGGCTTCCTCCTCCTCACGCAGGCGGGCTTCCTTGAGCCGCTTTTTATCCTCCGCTTTTTTACGGCGGCGTTCCTCATATTCTTTTTCCGCTTGGGCGCGGATTTTGGCGGGATTGTAGATCTTATTAAGCAGGACCGTCTGGCCCACCGCAATGATATTGGAACAAATCCAGTAAATACCCACGCCGCCCGGCACGCTGAAGGTGATGAACAGGGAGAAGGCGGGCATGAATACCAGCAGCATGACGTTGCTGCAGCCTTGTCCGGGCTGTTTTTCTCCACTCATGGCCATCTGTGTGTACCGCATGGAAATCAGGCTGGAGGCCAAAGCGGTCAGACCGGAGATCAGCGGGATCAGCCATAGAATGTTGATGTCGCCGAAACCCGACCAGGGATTGTCCAGCATGGTCCGGCCAAAGAAATCGAAATTCTGCCGGATTTCCTGCATTTGGGCATAGTAATCCGCACCGGACAGATCCCCTCGGTCGGCCGGATCCATCGCGTCGATGGCGGCGATCACCTCGTCCCGGTTGGCAGAAAGCACCTTCAGCATCCGCAATTCCCGGTAATAGCTGCTTTCGGCCGCATCGGCTGAAGTGATTTTATTTTCCGTTGGAATCTCGTTGCCGGCGTCGTCTTTTGGATTGGTCACCGCCGTGATCGCGGTATTGACGACAGCGGTCGGGATCCTCTGCAAATGGGTCAAAGGCTTATAGATCACCGAGATGATGCCGAACAGCACCACCATCTGAACCAGCATGGGCAGGCAGCCGCCGGTCAGGCTGACGCCTTCTTTTTCATAAAGCTCCATCTGCTTCTGCTGGAGTTTCTGCTTATCCTGTCCGTATTTTTTTTGCAACCGTTCCAGCCGAGGGGCGAGTTTCGCCCGGTCGGCCTGGCTTTTCTGAGATTTCAGGGAAAGGGGAAAAGTGATCGCCCGCACCAAAACGGTGAAAAGGAAGATCGAAATAAAATAGTTCGGGATGAACTGATAGATAAAATGCAGCAGCCATCCCAACGGCACGCCGAGGATATTGAATATGCCCATCTTTGTCCTCCAATCCTCCGACGGTCAGCGATGAAGATCCCGCCGGGGCTTTTTCTCTTTGCGCGGCTTCTTTTCCGGGACCGGATCGTATCCGTGTCCGCCCCAGGGATTACAGCGCAAAATGCGCCATAGAGCAAGCCCCGTTCCCTTCAAGGCCCCGAACCGTTCGATTGCTTCCAGCGCATAAGCGGAACAGGTCGGGGTAAACCGGCAGGCAGGCTGTGTACGGGAGGATATGGCCCGTTGATAAAAGCGGATCAAGGCGATCAATATCCGTTTCATCCCGGCAGCACACCGGCCTTTCGCAAATGGACGGCCATCACACCCGTCAGCGCAGTGCTTTTCACCACCGCAGTACGCGCCCTTGCGACAAACACAATATCATATCCCGCTTTCAAACTAGGGAAAAGGGCGCGATAAGCCTCCCGGATGACGCGGCGGCATCGATTGCGCACCACCGCAGACCCGATTTTTTTTCCGGTCGTGATCCCCATCCGCGTCACGCCCAGACGATTGCGCCGCACATACGTGACCAAGGCGGGATGTACCTGGCTCGCGCCGTGGTAATAGGCGGTGCGGAAATCCTTGTTCAGCTTGATGGTCACCGGCTTATTTGGATTCATCCGCTCTCACTTTCTCCTGCGGTTAAGGACGCGAAGTCCAGATCGATCTGGCGTATCCCCGATTCTCCGTATGCCGAAAGCGGAATGGGGAAAACGATGTCAGTCTCGACCTATAAAAAAAAGCCACACAACGGTGGCCTTTTTTAATAGGTGAGTCGTTTCCTTCCCTTGGCCCTGCGTCGAGCCAGCACCTTCCGGCCATTGGCGGTTGCCATTCTCTTGCGGAAACCATGTTCCATCTTCCGATGCCGTTTTTTCGGCTGATATGTGCGAAGCATGATCCGTCCTCCTTTCGCCTTGCGAGTTTTTATTATATATCAGGCTCTTTCTAAAAGTCAATACAAAAAGCGGAAATAGGCTTCTTTTTTCCTGAAATCCGGCCCCATACGCCTTTTTGAAGCCAACTGCAATTTTTAAACACGGAATCCCCCTCTTTTCCTTTTAAGCCGCCCATTTTGGCATTTTGCTATAAAATCGAGGGGAAGCCGCTCCTCTAAAATTCTTCCTTTTTCGCATTGTAAACCAAGGGAATTTATGATACAATAGGATGCACGCCCTTATGATTTTTCACAAGATATTTTATCACCGGCACCTTCCGGCCCGGTGTTTTCCCCGAAGGAGATATGCCCTCTATGGAAACCATTAAAGAAGCTTGGTCCGGCATCCTCGATTATCTGCACCGGCAGGATGATATCAGCGAAGTGGCGTACAACGTTTGGCTTTCCTGCATCGAGCCCCGTTCCATCGAAGACGGGGAAGTGGTGGTATATGTTCATACCCAGTTCCAGAAAAAGATTATTCAAGAGCATTATGCGGGCAAGCTCTGCGACGCTTTTTTGCAGGTTCTCGGCCTGCCGCTGGGCCTGACCATTCTGTCCGGAGAGGACAAGCCCAATTCTACGTCGGCGGATTCCCTGCCAGAAAATCCGGAGCCCGACGGCCTATTCGGACAAAACAGTTCGGATTACGAATATTCCTTTGAAAATTTCGTGGTGGGTCCATCCAACAAATTTGCCCACGCTGCCTCTCAGGCAGTGGCCAGCAAACCAGCCGGCTATTACAATCCTTTATTTATATATGGCGGATCGGGATTGGGTAAGACCCATCTTCTCTATGCGATTTGCAACGAAATCAAACGGAATCAGCCTTCTCTGCGGATCCTCTATACCAAGGGCGAAATCATGACCAATGAACTCATCGAAGCCATCAAAAACGGGACAACCGCCGAGTTTCGGACCAAATATCGGCAGGTCGATGTTCTGCTGGTGGACGACATTCAATTCATTTCCGGCAAGGTCAGCACACAGGAGGAATTTTTCCACACGTTTGATACTCTGCATTCCAACAACAAACAAATTGTGCTGACCTCCGACCGTCCTCCCAGGGAAATCGCTACATTGGAGGAACGGCTCCGCACCCGGTTTGAAATGGGCCTCCTCGCCGATATCCAGCCTCCCGATCTGGAAACCCGCATCGCCATCGTCAAACGAAAAGCGCAGCTTTTGGATTTTGCCCTATCCGACGATATTGCGGAATATCTCGCCACTCAGCTCAAAAGCAATGTCCGCCAACTGGAAGGCGCAGTCCGCCACATGCAGGCCCTCTGCCTGATCGACGGAAACCGTCCCTCCTTGATCATCGCCCAGACCGCCATCCGGGATATTCGAAACGACAGCCAGCCCGTTCCCATCACGGTTGAACGAATCATCAACGAAGTGGCCCGGACTCTGTCCGTCACGCCCGAGGATATTCGGTCGAACAAGCGCTCGGCGCCGATTTCTCAGGCCAGGCAGGTGGCGGAATATGTCGTGCGCAACATCACCGGTCTGCCCATGAAGGCCATTGGCGAAGAATTTGGGACCCGCGATCATTCCACCGTGGTCTATGCCCTGCAAAAAGTGGAACAGCGGATGAGTCAGGATCCCTCTTTCAAAGGGCTTGTCCAGGACATCATTAAAAACATCTCGGAGAATTGATACCGGGTTCAACCATGAGTATTGTGAAAACCCGGTGGAGACTGGTGAAAGATTCGTCAAGGTGTTTTCCTTGCCTTTCACCGAATCTTCCACATTCCACCCACCGGATTCCACCGGACTGGGGAATCCCAAAATTCCCTTTCACATTTCCCCTGTTTTCGCCCCCGGTGGATTCACCGCGCAGAATATCGATTTTTGAGGCTGGTTGCCCTTTTTCGCGCTTTTCCACCGATTCCACCAGCTCTACTATAGACGGCGAAAAAAGAAAGAATAGATCTTTATATCTGTGTATTTTATCCCTCCAAAAACAGTTTATGCGGATCATCCATCGAATAGACCAAAGCAGGCCACTTTTTTTGAAAGGACGGATCGTATGCATATTCTTTGTGACAAGCAGGCTCTCATCGACGCCGTTGGGAACGTGCAGCGGGGTGTCTCCGGCAAATCCACTCTGCCCGCTCTCGAGGGGATTCTGCTGCGCGCTTCGGGAAGTTCCCTTTTCCTGGCGGGTTATGACTTAGAAATGGGAATTACCACCACCATCGATGCCCAGGTCAACGAGCCCGGGGAGATCGTCCTGACCGCCCGGCTGTTCGGGGATATCGTCCGCCGCCTTCCCGGAGAGGATGTCACCCTCTCCAGTGACGAAAAATATAACACCCTCATCCGCAGCGGGATGACGGAATTCACCATCATGGGGATATCCGCCGGGGAATATCCCGAACTGCCCTCGGTCAGCGACGGGGTAGGGCTGACTTTGCCGCAGAATCTGCTGCGTTCCATGATCCGCCAGACCTTGTTTGCCGTGGCGCAGACCGATGCCCGGCCGGTTCATACCGGTGTCCAGTTTGAATTGGAGGAGGGGATTCTCCGTCTCGTGGCGGTGGATGGAACTCGTCTGGCCATGCGGAAGGAAGAGGTCAAAAGCGGGGAGACCATGCAGTTTGTGGTGCCTGGAAAAACCCTGTCTGAAGTGCTCAAGCTGCTGTCGGATGAGGATACTCCCGCCGCACTGGCGGTGGGCCGGCGCCATATCGTGCTGGAAATCGGCGGTTATGCTGTGATTTCCCGTCTGCTGGACGGGGAATTTCTCCCTTATCGCAAAGCGATTCCCCAGGGCTTTACCACCGCTGTGAAAGTGGGAACCCGGTCGTTGATGGATGCGGTTGAACGGGCCTCTTTGGTCATCAACGACCGGCTGAAATCCCCTCTGATCTGCCGTTTCCAGGATGGACAGATTTTTGTCTCCTGCACCACTCCCCTCGGCAGTGCCAGCGATGTCATCGGCGCGTCGATTGAGGGAAATGAGGAAGAAATGGGCTTTAACAGCCGCTTCCTTCTGGACGCACTCAAAAATACCGAAACCGATGAGGTGAGAATCGAATTGAGCGGTCCTCTGTCGCCCATGAAGGTTCTGCCTCCGGACGGGGACAGCTTCCTCTTCCTGGTTTTGCCGGTGAGGCTGAAAAAATGACAGAAAAAATACAGGGAATTCAAACCCCTTTCATTCGGTTGGACGCGCTGCTCAAATTGGCGGGTGCGGCTGATACCGGGGGCCAGGCCAAATGGATGGTCTTGGAAGGACGAATTCGGGTAAATGGGGAGGTCTGCCTCCAAAGGGGGAGGAAAATCCGGCCCGGCGACCGGGTGGAAACCGGATCCCTGGCCGTAACCGTGACGGCGGAGGAATGAGCCTGTGTCGCATCGGCGCCGAATCGGGCGAATGGTGCGGTTGGCCGGGAGGAAATCACCATGCGGGCTGAACAAATGGAACTCCGGGATTTCCGGAACCTGCGGGAAACCGTCTGGAAACCCGGGCCAGGTGTTAACGTCATTTGGGGTGAAAATGCACAGGGAAAAACCAACCTGCTCGAAGCTTTGTGGCTTTTTACGGGTTCCAAAAGTTTTCGGGGCGCCAGGGACCGGGAACTGGTTGCTTTAGGGCGGACCGACGCCCGCCTTTCCCTAAAATTTCAAGCTGAGGAAAGGGAACAGGAGGCCGTACTGAAGATCGGATCCCGCCGGACTGCGGAACTCAACGGTGTGCCTCAAACCTCCGCGTCGGCTTTGGCGGGACGGTTCTGCGGAGTGGTATTTTCTCCCGCCCACCTTACTCTTATCAAGGGCGGCCCTGAGGAGCGGCGCCGATTTGTGGATGCGGCGTATTGCCAGCTCCGCCCCGGATATCTTCGAAGTCTGCGGGAATATCTGCGGGTGCTCGCGCAGCGGAATAATCTGCTCAAGGACTGCCGCGGTCACGGGGATCCCGCTGGAATGCTGGATATTTGGGATCAGCGTTTGGCGGCGGCGGGCATTCGTCTGCTGCGGGCACGTGCCGCTTATGTTGAACGGCTTGGACCGGTGGCCGCGGACATTTATGGAGGCCTGTCGGCGGGAAAGGAAGATTTCGAAATCCAATATCAGCCGGCCGGGATTGGATTGGATAATACGGCCGGCTGTGACGACAGGATCCTGACGGAAATGCTGTACCGGGTCCTGGGAAAAAATCGGGATGCGGATATTGCCGCGGGTTTTACAACGGCCGGTCCCCACCGGGACGATTTGGAGGTACGGATCGGCGGATTGCCCGCCAGGATATATGGATCCCAGGGCCAGCAGCGCTCGGCTGTGCTGGCGCTCAAGCTTGCGGAAGCCACTCTGCTGCGGGATGTGACCGGAGAACAGCCTGTCGCCCTGCTCGACGACGTGATGAGCGAACTGGACGCTTCCCGCCAGGACTATATTCTCAATCATATCCACGACTGGCAGGTTTTTATCACCTGCTGTGATCCAGAACCCCTCCGCCGCATGAAGGGCGGAGTGGAGTTTCACATGAAACAGGGGGTGCTTGGCGCGTGACCCGCGCCGGCGGCTCGGGAAGGAGGCGGTCCGATGTATCTGCATCTCGGCCAGGATACGGTGGTTCAGTTGCGGGATGTTGTGGGGATTTTCGACATGGAAAACGCCACCATCTCCAAGTATACCCGTCAGTTTCTCGCCGACGCGGAAAAGGGCGGCCGGGTCTGCAATGTGACGATGGATCTGCCCAAATCCTTCGTGGTATGCGCGGATAAAGAAGGTACCGAGACCGTGTATATTTCACAGATTTCCTCTTCCACCCTGCTCAAGCGGGCCGGGTTTGTGGAAGGGTTGGCCAACATCTGAACACGGCAAACACAAAGGGAGGAAGCTCCGACATGAGTACGGAAATGGAAATGGATCAGGCCCTCGAAAGCGCAATGACCCGCGCTGATGATGAGGTGTACGACGAAAGCCAGATACAGGTTCTCGAAGGGCTCGAGGCGGTGCGTAAGCGCCCGGGTATGTATATCGGGTCCACCGGTCCCCGCGGCCTGCATCATCTGGTGTATGAAATTGTGGACAACTCCATCGACGAGGCGCTCGCCGGAGTGTGCACCCATATCGAGGTGGAGATTCTTCCCGACAACGTCGTTGCGGTTCGGGACAACGGCCGGGGCATTCCGGTGGGAATCAATGAAAAACTCGGCCTTCCCTCGGTCACGGTGGTTCTCACCGTTCTGCACGCGGGCGGTAAATTCGGCGGCAGCGGCTATAAAGTGTCGGGTGGCCTGCACGGCGTGGGGTCCTCGGTGGTCAATGCCCTGTCCGAATGGCTGGAGGTCGAGGTCTCCCGGGAGGGACACGTGTATGCCCAGCGCTTTGAACGGGGAACGCCGGTCAACGATTTGACTGTTATCGGCGACACCGATGACACCGGAACCCTGATCCGGTTCAAAGCCGATGCCGAAATCTTCACCGAAACCACCGAATACGAGTTTGATGTCCTGCAAAAACGCCTGCGGGAGCAGGCGTTTCTCAACGCCGGACTGAAGATCACTCTGACCGATTCCCGGGACCCGGATAACGTGGTCCGGCAGGAATACTGCTACGAGGGGGGCATCTCCTCCTTCGTCGAATTTATGAATAAGACCAGAGGCTATCAGGTGCTTCACGACCGGGTGGTGCATATGTCCGCCACCGACGGCGATTCAATTGTAGAGGCCGCGTTTCAATACAACGACAGCTACAATGAAAACATCGTCTCTTTTGCCAACAACATCCACACCGTGGACGGCGGCGTGCATGAAAATGCCTTTAAAACCGCCGTCACCCGGATTTTCAATGATTATGCCCGGCGGCATTCCATGCTCAAGGATGCGGACGCCAACCTCAAGGGCGATGACGTGCGGGAAGGCATGACCGCCGTGGTCAGTGTCAAGCTCAAGGACGCCCAGTTCGAGGGACAGACCAAGGCTAAGCTGGGCAATACGTTTATCGGTCCGCTGGTCAATTCCCTGCTCAACGACAAGCTGGTTCCCTTTTTGGAGGAAAATCCCGCCGTCGCCAAGGCGATTTTGGAAAAATCCATCAACGCCGCCCGGGTTCGGGAGGCCGCACAGCGTGCCAGGGAACTGGCCCGGAAAAAAAGCGGTCTCGCCAATACCCGGATGCCGGAAAAACTCGCCGACTGTATCTGGAGCGACGCCGGGAGGACCGAACTGTATATTGTCGAGGGCGACTCGGCCGGAGGCTCCGCCATTCAGGGGCGGGACCGCAATTTCCAGGCGATCCTCCCGTTGTGGGGCAAGATGCTCAACGTGGAAAAGGCCAGGCTGGACAAGGTTTACGGCAATGAGAAGCTTATCCCCATCGTTATCGCGCTTGGTTGTGGGATCGGCGACGATTTCGACCTGTCCAAGCTTCGGTACGGCAAGGTCATCATCATGGCCGATGCCGATGTGGATGGTTCCCACATCCGGACCTTGCTGTTGACCTTCTTTTTCCGCTACATGCGGCCGCTCGTCGAAGAAGGACATGTCTATATTGCGCAGCCCCCGCTGTTTAAGGTATCTAGAGGCAAGCAGGTGCGGTATGCGTTTTCCGATCCGGAACGAGACCAGTTCATCGCGGAACTCGGGGGTAACGCCGATGTTCAGCGATATAAGGGCCTCGGTGAAATGGATCCCGAGCAGCTTTGGGAGACCACGATGGATCCGGCCTTCCGCACCATGCTCAAGGTGGAGCTGGAGGACGCGGCGGCCGCAGACGAGGTCTTTACCATCCTGATGGGGGACAAAGTTGAGCCGCGCAAGGAATTCATCGAGCGTAACGCTAAATATGTGTCGAATCTGGATGTCTGAGGGATGACGCTGTGGAAAAGTGGAATATTGTCTATACCCCCACGCAGGAGGAACTTTATCGTGCCCTGAAATACGGGGATATCCGCCGGGTCGGCAAGGCTGGGCGGATCGTGGAATCGGTGATTCTCGGCCTGTTGGCGGTGTGGTGCATCGTGCCGTTTATCGCACAGGGCGCCGAGGCGCTGAACAGCCTGCTGCTGGGCCTACTCGCCCTCATTTTGCTGGCGGCGCTCTGGCTGGTTCCGGAATGGCGGGCGAGGTCATTGTCCCGGCAGGAGGCCCGGGACCGCCGTCCCACCCGGATTCGGGTGTACGACGAAGGGCTGCGGTATGGGGAGGCAGAGGAGATCCACGCCTTCGGCACCGAGGTCTTGACCACCCTGCCCGGCTTGTATATCCTGCGGTACGGCACCGAACTGATGCCGCTGCCCCACCGGGCGCTGCCGGATGACTGTCTCGCTTTCCTGCGGGAAAAATGGGAGGAAAATACCGACGGTGGGATGGGATCCCATCCGTGAAGCTTTCCCGGTTTCCGCTGCCTGTATAGAAAAGGGGGTTCCCCATGGCTTATGAAAATCAGCCCCGGGCGGAGTTCCCGGTTACGGTTACAAAGGACGAATATGTCCGCGCGGCCCTGCTCGCGGCTAGATGGACCGGGGCTTTGAGGCCCGCCCCCGCCGTGGTGGTGGCCGCCGCACTGGTGCTGCTGCTGGGGGCGTTTTCCTTCGGTTGGACGGGGGTGCCCGTGTCGGTTTCCATCTTCTTCTGCGCGCTCTGTCCCCTGATTCTTCTAGTCTTTTTTGTGGCTGAACCCGCGGCGGTGCGGCGCCAGGCCGGCCGGGATTACCAGACCTATGCGGCGCTTCTGTGCCCAGCCAGGCTGCGGCTCTATCCCGACAATGTGGTGACGGCCGCGCCCACCCTGACCCTCACCGATTCTTTTGCCCTTATGCC
>USDZ01000051.1 GCA_900553525.1 uncultured Oscillospiraceae bacterium | reverse complement strand
TAAGCATGGGCCGGGGTGAAACTCCCGTGAGGTTGCAGCTAACAACCGCCCGTTTCAGCCTTATTTCTCATATCGTACAAGCCGGAGCGCATATTCTGTACTATGCCGCTAACCGGGAGGGAAAGAAGATGATTACCAAGTTACAACTTCAACAAATGAGAAATGTTGATATTACACAGGTTGACCGCAGCACTTTGGTTGATATTCGTAATATCCATATTGACAGTTCTTTGCCAGCAGCAAAGAAAATGCAAAGCTACTTTGAGCAGATTGTAAATCCATACTGTTTTCTTTGTGGTGATACACCCGTAAGAATACGGTTTGTCGCAGAGGATAGAACGCTAAAGCAATCATTGTGTGATTACTTTTTAAGTCTGAAATAACCGCCGACTTTCCCTAACTCTACGGGTAAAGACCTTGTGATTACGGGGCGAAAATGGTATAATTAACTCGTAATTATAGGGGGAAAGGAGGTATAATGCCCCGCATACGCAAAGACAAAATGGCACGCAGTTATGCAGAGCCGTTTTGGAAAATTGGGCTATACATTCGACTATCCAGAGAGGACGACAACGAGGACGAAAGCGAGAGTGTTATCAACCAAGAAAAGATACTCCGCGACTTTGTAGACAGCTATTTTGAGCCGGGAACCTATGTGATTGTAGACGTGTTTGCCGACGACGGATTGACAGGCACCGACACAGCGCGACCAAACTTCAAACGGCTTGAGGGCTGCATTGTCCGCAAAGAAGTAAACTGCATGATTATCAAATCCCTTGCACGCGGTTTCCGCAACCTTGCCGATCAACAAAAGTTTTTGGAGGAGTTCATACCCATTCACGGCGCAAGGTTTATTTGCACAGGCACGCCATTTATTGACACTTACGCTAACCCCCATTCTGCAAGCGGTCTTGAAGTACCTATTAGGGGAATGTTCAATGAGCAGTTTGCCGCGACCACTTCCGAAGAAATCCGCAAAACATTCAAGATGAAACGGGAGCGCGGCGAGTTCATAGGCGCGTTTGCCCCTTATGGCTACAAGAAAGACCCAAACGACAAAAACAGCTTGATTGTAGATGAAGAAGCAGCGGAAGTTGTCAAAAGCATTTACCATTGGTTTGTCAATGAGGGGTACAGTAAAATGGGGATTGCAAAGCGGCTTAACCAAATGGGAGAGCCGAACCCCGAAGCCTATAAGAAGAAAAAAGGCTTTAAGTATAACAACCCTAATTCCGACAAAAACGATGGTTTGTGGTCTGCCAGCACGATTGCAAGGATATTGCAAAATGAAGTTTATACGGGCGTAATGGTGCAAGGCCGTAACCGCGTAATAAGCTACAAAGTACACAAGCAGATCAACGTCCCCGAAGAAGAATGGTTTGTCGTCCCCAACACACACGAAGCGATTATTGACAGGGAAACATTCGAGAAAGCGCAAGCCCTACATAAGCGCGACACAAGGACAGCCCCCGGCAAACAGGAAGTCTATCTCATGTCCGGCTTTGTCCGTTGCGCGGATTGCAAAAAGGCCATGCGGCGCAAAACCGCCCGTGATATTGCCTACTACTCTTGCCGTAGCTACACCGATAAGAAGATTTGCAGCAAACATTCTATCCGGCAAGACAAGTTGGAAAACGCGGTATTGGCAGCGTTGCAAATGCAAATTGCCCTTGTAGATCGGCTTGCAGAAGAAATTGAACGGATTAACAACGCGCCTGTTATCAACCGGGAAAGCAAGAGATTATCCCATTCCTTGAAACAGGCAGAAAAGCAGCTAAAACAGTACAATGACGCTTCCGACAGCTTGTACCTTGATTGGAAAAGCGGTGAGATTACCAAAGAGGAATATCGCCGCTTGAAAGGCAAGATTGCAGAACAGATACAACAGCTTGAAGCGAACATCTCCTATCTGAAAGAGGAAATGCAGGTAATGGCTGATGGTATCGGAACCGACGACCCGTATCTAACCGCCTTTCTGAAATACAAAAACATTCAGAGCCTTAACCGCGGGATTATGGTTGAACTCGTAAAAGCGGTTTGGGTGCATGAGAACGGGGAAATAACGGTTGACTTCAATTTTGCCGACGAGTACCAGCGAATTATTGATTACATTGAGAATAACCACAACGTTATCCGAGTGATTGAGAACAAGGCAATCTAACGGCTTGCCTACTCAACACAAAGGAAAATCTAATGTTGTGCATAAATACACGGCTCTACGGGTCCCACCGGCGCGACTGGGTTGATCGGGCCCACTGGTCCGACGGGTCCCAGTGGGCCCACCGGTTCAAGCGGTGCTATTGGCCCGATCGGTCCTACCGGTCCCACTGGCCTGACTGGTCCCACCGGCCCAACTGGTCCGACTGGCCCCGCCGGTCCAAGTGTTACACCCGACAATGTATTCGCTTTTTTTGCCACTTACGGTATACAGTTTACGAATGGTTCTCTTATTCCACTGGGAACGGGAATCGCCGATCCCACCGGGCAGATTGTACTGACTGACGCGACGCATATTGCCCTTGCGCCCGGTTATTATCTGATTTCTTATCATGTATCCGCCGTCCTGCAAACAGCCGGCTATATGCAGATTACGCCGTTTTATAACAGCAGTCCACACATCGAATTCGGGATCTATTTTCGGACAGGGACCGATTCCACCAGTGCTTATGGCTCCAACTCTATTATAATTGATGTTCAGGAAGAGACACGGTTTTCATTGACATTTAACAGCAACTCACAGAGCCGGGATGGGGCGGCTACCATAACGGTTGTCAAATTAAACCGGTCGTCCTCGATTTGAAGCGGCGGGATGATTCGATCAATAGAAGAATAGGAACCCACGAAAGCGGGTTCCTATTCTTCTCTATCTTCATTGTGATGTTGCAGCACCAGGTCGCTGACCAGGGCAGCGATGATGCCGCTGGCGGTGACCACAGGTGCGATCGAGAGGAAGCCATCCGAATAGGCCAGAGCTTGGAAAGAATCCGCAACATAGGGGGCAATCCGATATGTAATCCCAGCGGCGAGATACAGAACAGCCGTAAACTGTAAACTCCCGTGAAGAATATACCTGGAAAACTGGTGAAGGGCCTCGTATCGTTTTCGGACGAAGGCGACACAGGTTTTTATAAAATTCAAAATGACCAGCCCCTTGCTCTTTTCATGGTGGATCGGGCATGCTATACTATAGCAGAGATGTCTTGGATCCTCTCTGTATTGATTGTAGCACGGCAGCTTTTTTGTCTCAATGGACAAGATTTGCCATGGAAGGAGTTGCTTATGATTGAGATTGGTGCATCCACAGCGAATTTTTATCCGGAGTTGACGGAAAACGCATTGGAGGCCCTGTTGGCATGTGGTTTTCGCACCTTGGAGGTGTTTATCAATACCGAATCGGAACTAAATTCCGAATTTATCCGTGATCTTCGGAGAAAAGCTGACGCGGCGGGAGCGAGGATCGTATCCCTGCATCCCTATTCCGCAGGAAACGAGCCCTTTCTTCTTTATTCCGCTTATAGGAGGCGTTTTGAAGACGGCAAAACCCTGTACAACCGTTTTTTTGAGGCGGCGGCAGAATTGGGAGCGTCCATCGTCGTGATGCACGGCGACCGCTTGGACAGCCCTCTTTCGGTGGAGGAGTCCCTCTCTCGTTATGAAGAATTGTATGACTGTGGGATGCAATACGGGGTCCGGCTGGCACAGGAGAATGTGGTGCGATTCCGCTCTTCCGACAACGCTTATTTGCGTGCCATGCGGGATAGATTGGATAGTAAGGCGCATTTTGTCCTGGATCTCAAGCAGGCATTCCGATGCGGACACGCGCTCAAGGATGTCATGGACGCGATGGAAGGACATATTGTTCATGTACATGTCAGCGACCATAATGCCCAGCAAGATTGTATGCCTCCGGGTCTTGGAAATACCGATTTTAAACGAATTTCATCTCATTTGGAGGAGCAACACTTTCAAGGGGCGTGGATTGTGGAACTTTATCGCAACAATTTTCAATGCGCGCAGGATTTGACCGAATGCCGCTATTTTCTTGAAAAACAGTTGGAAAAATGATGTGAATTTTACACTCATATTCTTTTGCAATTTTCCTTAATTTATTGGGCGTATTGGCGATGGTTATTCCACATGTTTAGCTAATATGTGGGAAAATACGTTCTGTAAAGGATTAACATTGACAAGCGAATACCGAAATGATATTTTTATTAACGGTGAAAATCACACACAACACATATCATACGGGGATGAGAACAGGCATGGTGTTCGCGAGCGTTGACGATTACGAAATAACAGCCGGTGTATGCCGCGCGGAAGGAGCGAAAGGAAAAGAGAGTTATGATTTGCATCTAATCCTGCAAAGCCAACCGAAGGTGACGATTTTTGATTTTGACAGTAATCGTGACATGGTGGTCGGTTTCGCTGAAAGGCTGAAATACAAGACGATCGATCTGGACGGAATTTCAGAACTTATTGAGGACTATTTGGGTGAGGCTTATGGCTTGCCCTTTGGAGTTATAGAGGAATCGGGATAAAAAGCGGTGAGTTTCTCGCAAGGAGGCGATCCGAAGGCAGCTGAGAAAACGCTAGCTTTGACGTAGGTCTCATAGCAGACTGATTTTGAAAATTCGGAATGGAACGGCGCCTCTGGGGGCGCTTTGTTTATCTCATTTGGTTTTGCCGGTCGAGTATTACCCGCCCGGCGGCCGTGTTTGGATGACCGGCTTCCCGGGGAGACGAGTTCATTTTTTTCCATTTTGGCTCGGACGTTGCCTATGAGTTGCCTATAAATTGACAGTTTTGGGGAAAGGGCTCCCTTTTCAAGGAAAGTAGTGATATACGCTTATTCGATAAAACCTTCGTCTGTGGCCGGAACTCAGTGGGGCCATAAGAAGTACATAAACATGATGCACCTGAGGCCGCCGCCCTGGACGCCTCTATAGCTGACTGACTTCATTCATCCAAGGTCTGCATTCCTTTTGCGGAACTTTCTTGACACGCCCAATTGAAATGGGATAGAATCACCTCTACATCTTGAACACATCAACGTGAATAACGGCCTCGCTCCTGTTTCAGTGGGAGCGAGGCCGTTCATTCCAGGCTGTTTTACTTCGGGCGGCTTTTTCTCTGCCTTTTCCCTTGGCACTATCCAGAAGTTTACTACGGGCGGGGGAGTATTAGTCGTTGGTCATAAACAGTACGCCGAGGGTGTTGGGGCCGCAGTGGGAAGAGATGGTGCAGCCAGCGCGGGTGATAAAGATTTCCTTGAAATTCGCATACTTCTTGACGAGATCGTATACCATATCGATGCGTTGCTGGGAAATGCCGGAATGGGTAATAAAAACGCGGTCAGTCTTCAGATTTGTACAGCCTTCCAATTTATCCCGTACATACTGGGTCAAAGCCTTGTCGAGAGAACCGCGGTACTTTTTCCCTACATCCATCGAACCGTCGGCAGGATTGACCTCAATACAGGGCTTGAGCTGCAACAGATTGGCCCCGAGCATTGCCAAGGCAGAACAGCGTCCACCTTTGTACAAAAATTCCAAGTTATCGATGACAAAGCTGGCGTGGCAGCGAGCCGTCAGCTCCTGTACCTCGCGAGCGACCTGGGCCGCCGGCATTCCGGCCGCGATGCGGTCGGCAGCTTCAAGAACGGCAAGCCCAGAACCGGTGGAAAGGCTACGGCTGTCCACGGCGTAGACGCCTGGCATTTCTTCGGCCGCCAGACGGCAGTTGTTGTAGGTGGCCGAGAGACCGGAGCCAAGCGTGAGGTGTACCACCTCATACCCTTGGTCGGTGAACTGTTTGAAAAAGTCCATATATTCGGCCGTGTTGATGGCCGCTGTTTTCGGTAGGATATGTTTTTCGCGGTACACGCGGTAGATTTCATCTGGAACCAAGTCTACCCCGTCCGAATAGGTTTTGCCGTCGAGAATGACGTGAAAGGGGAAATAGTGTACATGATACTTTTCACGCAGTTCGTCCCCAAGGTCGCACGTGCTGTCCGCGCACAGGACCGTTTTTGTACTCAAGTACCGATACCTCCGTTCCGCAAATTCTGACTAAAGTCTTCTATACTATAACATAGAACCCAAATAATTACAATATCATTACAATACTGAAATCAGACTTGCTTTTCCGAATGGGTGTGTTAGAATGAACTCAATGGATAAGAAAGCAGGTGCGTATCATGAAGGACAGGACAGGGACAAGTCGGCGCCTGCTCGCCGGTTTTGCGATCGTCTCGGTGCTGCTGGCCCTCTCCCTGGTGGGCGGCGGTGTCTCGGTGTATCAAGCGCAGAAGAAGGGGGCTGAAGCGGACCGTCTGTCTGAAGAAAACCGGGAATTGGCGGAACAAATCGCCTCTGTGGGAGAACAGATGGACGCGCTTAGGGAAGAACTCGCGTCGCTGTCCGGCCGGGAGGAGACCCTGGCATCCGAAAAAGAGGCGTTGGAGGGCCAACTGAAGGAAGCGCAGGATAAGATAGCGCAGTTGGAACAGCAGTTAACCTCTAGCGGCCTCGTTCCGAACGTCCCCACGGCTCTGGTCACCGAATCCGGAGAGGTGGAACTGCAGTTTTACAAGCCTGCGTATGAACCGGAGACAAAATTGGTTGCTCTGACATTTGACGATGGTCCGGGGAAGTATACGGACCGTCTGCTCGATGAATTGAAGGCCCGCGGCTTACATGCGACATTTTTTGTGGTGGGGCAAAACGCACAGCATTATCCTGACGTGTTGAAGCGCATGATCGAGGAGGGCCATGTGGTCGGCAACCATACGATGAATCATAAGAATCTTACCAAGCTCTCGGAAAGCGAGGTGCTCCAACAGATCAATGCCTGCGCGGATATTGTGGAAAACGCCTGCGGAGTGCGTCCGTACCTGTTTCGCTGTCCGGGCGGGAATGTAAACGACGGGGTCAAGAAGGTGCTCCGGGATCAGCACCTGGCCCTGATCAATTGGTCGGTGGATACGCGGGACTGGCAGAGCCGCAACACGGAAAAGGTGCTGGAAACCGCTTTCCAAAGCGGATCCTATGGGATCCGGGACGGTGCAATCGTGTTGATGCACGATGTCTATGAAACCACGTTGAATGCCGCTGTCCAGATGATGGATCGTCTGATCGCCGAAGGCTACACGATCGTCACCGTACCGGAACTTCTCGCGGCCCGCAATGAAGTCGTCTATGCGGGAGTACAGTATCACGCGGCCTTCCCAGCAGGATAAGTTGCCGCATATGTGTCAAGCATCTATAAATTTACTGTTAATCGGCATGTCCGCTTCCTTGCGGTACATGCCGATTTTGCATGGAATACGGTAGAGTGCCGACGAAGACCAAAACCGCCCGGAGGATCGGCCGATCCTCCGGGCGGTTCCAAATCAAAAAAAGGGACAGAGACCGTCAATCTTTCTTTTCAGAAGCATCCTCGCCGTAAAGATTTAGGCGAAACAGGCGTGACTCGTCTTCCAGGTTTTTGCAAGTGACGGTGGCTTCGCCGATATTGCCCCAGTCGATAGCGCTGGACAGAGCGAGAAGCTGTGTCAGACGGCTTTTGAGATTGAGAACGTCGCCGTCACGGGTCTTTAGATACACATCGCCCTTGGCGGTAGACGCAAACTCCATCAGTTTGTTGAAATCGAAGTTATGGATTTGCAGATCGGCCATGATTTTCGAACTCCTTTCAAAAGGAAACCCAGCTTGGGAAATCCATGGTTATGGTTCCTGCCCTTCCATTATATACAACCGCCGTCGGTTTATCAACAAGTAAAAATGCCGAACTTTGGCGGACTTATCCATACATTCTATTTTCAATGACGAATTATAACGACCTATACATGTGCAGATTGCACAGTGCCGCTCCGGGAAAGCCACCGGGGAGGAGAGTTCGGTGGTTTTAACAAAAGATTCACAATTTGAATATTGACAGAAGCTTTGGGGAATGGTAGAGTATAGATGTTAGCACTCGATACATAAGAGTGCTAAACCTTGACACTGAAACCCGCCCTTTGTTCGGCCTTGCGGCCGGAATTGTAGAAAGGAAGATGGTTATGGAGCTGGGGGAACGCAAACAAAAAATCCTGGCCGCCATCGTTGATGCGTATATTCAGACCGGCGAACCGGTCGGATCAAAAGCTGTAGTGGAAATGCTGGACCATGCGGTCTCTTCCGCCACCATCCGTAACGATATGGCGGATCTGGCGGCGGACGGTTACCTTGAGCAGCCCCATACCTCCGCGGGGCGGATCCCCACGCCGAAGGCGTTTCGTCTTTATATCGATTCTCTTATGCGGCGGCAGCCGTTGCCGGAAAAACGCCGCCGGGAGATCGAGGATATGCTCGCTGGCGCCGCAGGCGATCCGGAGCGTCTGATTGAAGCCGCTTCACAGGCGCTCGCCGCTGCGACGGGATGCGCGGCGGTCACCACCACCCCCGATCAGCAGGGTTCCACCATTCGTCGAATAGAGGTCATGCGATCCGGGAATCGGAGCGCAGCGTTGCTTTTGATGACCAGTTCGGGGGTATTGCGCAGCCGCTTGTGCCGGTTCGAGGGCGAGGTGGATGCTTCGCTGCTCGACAGGCTGGCAAAAACGCTGAACGCCGAGTTTTTGGATCAGCCTCTTGCGGCTGTGGGTCTGGCGCAGGTGCAAAGCTTGCTGGTCGCACTTGGGGAATATGGACTCGCCTGTGCTCCGGCGCTCACAGCGTTCGTCGAGCTGGTGCAGGATTCGGCGGAGGCAGAGGTGCTTCTGTCGGGACAGTTGAATCTGCTCCGTCACCCCGACTATGAATTGGAACGGGCGCGGTCTCTGCTCTCTTTTCTGTCTCAGCGGGATCTGCTCGCGAGTATGCTGACCGCTCATTCGGGCGGACTGCGGGTTGTTCTGGGCAACGAAAGTCCACGGCCGGAACTGAATGGTTCCAGTATCATCATCACCCGATATTCCCAGGGGGGAACAGCGAACGGTTCCATCGGGATTATCGGTCCTCTGCGGATGAATTACGCCGCCACAATCCCGCAAATTGAATATTTCGCGCAGACGGTGAGTCGCCTTCTAGGAGAACTTACGAAGGACGGATGACACTGTGGGGAGGATGTTAGATATGGATGAAACCAAAACGTATCCGGATCAGGAGTTGAAACCTTCCGAGGAGAAAGCTTCGGATACTCGGCCGCTTTCTCCGGAGCCAGCGGCGGAAAAACCGGAGAAGGCCAAAAAAGTGAAAAAGGAAAAAGAGGACGCCCGACTGCTGGAACTGAAGAGCAAACTCGAGAAGGTTGAACAGGAACTGAAGGATACGAAAGATCAGTATCAGCGTATGCTGGCGGAGTATGCGAATTACAAACGGCGTACCGAGCAGGAAAAGGAACAGATTGGACAGTTCAGCCGAGGAGAGATCCTCAAAACTTTGCTTCCGACGGTGGATAATCTCGAACGGGCCGCGGCCGCGCCCGACGGCGAGGGGTATAAGCAGGGCGTCGATATGGTCGTCCGTCAGTTCCATGAAGATCTGGTAGGGCTGGGTTTGGAGGAAATCCCGGCGGAAAAGCAGCCTTTCGATCCCGAAATGCATCATGCGGTTATGCGGGAGGACGCCGACGGCGTGGAACCCGACACGGTCACGGAAGTATTCCAAAAAGGTTACCGCTATAACGGGCGGGTATTGCGTCCCGCCATGGTCAAAGTGGCTAACTAGTTTGTAGAGTCCGGGCATGCGGATCTTTGTTCCGGACTATACTGACAATAAGGCGCATCCGCCGCTCATCTGGCGATGCAATATATGGGAATACAACACTGGAGGTAATAAATATGGCAAAAATCATCGGCATTGATCTTGGTACAACCAATTCCTGCGTGGCGGTCATTGAGGGGGGCGAGGCTGTCGTCATCCCCAATGCGGAGGGCGCCCGCACCACCCCCTCGGTTGTGGCGTTCAAAAA
>USDZ01000050.1 GCA_900553525.1 uncultured Oscillospiraceae bacterium | reverse complement strand
CGCCAGGACCGCCGCCCATTCCGCCGGGACCGCCGCCAAACATACCGTCTCGTCCACCGGTCAATCCGCTGGAATCGGTGCCCCCCGCGGCATTCAGCCCGTCGTCGCTGGCAACCAACGTTATATCGCCGCCCTGCACGGAGACATGCAAGGCTTCCAGGCCTTCATAGCTCTCGGTGATGTTGATCGTACCCGCGGTGATGGTCAGGGTTTCATCCGCGTGGAAGGCGTCGTCTCCGGAGGCAATTTCAAATATCCCGCCGTTTACCGCGATCGACGCATTGGAGTGAACCGCGTCATCCGCGGAATCCACAGTAAATCTGCCGTTTGTGATCCACAAATTTCCGGTGGATTTCAGGCCCTTCATGCTGGTGCTGCTGTCGTCGGCCGTCGTTGTGGCGGACAAAGACTGACCGGGTTGTCCGCCGCCTCTGGAACCGCCTCTGAATCCACCCCAGGAGTCGGTAGACTCATGAGAGCCGTTTTCGCTGCCGCCGCCGGCAAGAATTTGGAATGTGCCGTCCTCAATCTGCATATAGGCTCCGGCACTGATGCCGTCGCTTTCCGCCTCGATGTTCATAGTGCCGTTTGAGATATAGACAAAGCCGAGAGAAGCATCGTCGCTATTCTCTGCATGGATACCGTCTTTACCGGCGTCTATCGTGACGGTCGTTTCTCCTGTAATCCTCACGCTGTCGTTGGCCTTCAGGCCGTGGGAAGCCGACGTGATGGTATAGGTGCCGCCGGTGATGACAAGGTCGTCATTGGATACGATGCCGTGTCCGGCGGGAGAAGTGACCGTAAGAGAGCCGGAGCCGTTGAGGGTGAGATCCTGCTTGGAAAAAATGACAGAATCGATGTTGTTGTCGTCAATGGCGATAAAGGTGCCCCCATTGGAAAGCGTGTTTTCGGTGCCGTCCACCAGTGTGACAAAGACCTTATCCGCTTCGAGAATATACAGCGGAGCGGAGGTCTCGCTGTGGATACTGACGCCGTCGAACACCAACTGGAGTTTCGCGGTATCGGGAGCATTGACGATCATCATGCCGTCGTCCAATGTGCCGGAAATACGGTATACCGCTTCTTCGGTGATGGTGATGGTCGTCCCGGAAATGCGGACGCTGTCGGAAGTTGCCATAGCCGTGCTTCCATTTAATTGAATCAGAACGCTGCCGCTTTCATCATAGTCCGTTTTATAATCCCGTTCGGTAAACACATCGGTATCCGCCTGTACAGGATTTGCCTCCGCCTGCCCGGAGGTATCGGCGGACGTTTTCGTACCGCCGGAAACCCGGCCGTCCGAATCGGTTGGGCCGGTGTCCCCGCATCCGGTAAACACACTGAGAAGCCATATCAAAACAAAAGCGACGGATATCCATTTTTTCATAAGGCAAAGCCTCCTCACTGTCAAAGCTCCGATATCGTGGTTTCCTGCCTGGAAACCGATATTTCAAGATTTCCGTTCCGGCACCGGAT
Source organism: uncultured Oscillospiraceae bacterium (assembly GCA_900553525.1). Lineage (GTDB taxonomy): Bacteria > Bacillota > Clostridia > Oscillospirales > Acutalibacteraceae > UMGS1623. The sequence goes on along the minus strand of USDZ01000050.1, from coordinate 8,485 downwards.
CTTATCGATCATTTCCTTTTCTTTTGCCGTATCGCGAAGGGTCACGTGATAGGTGAGCCGAAACATACTGCCCATATTGGTTGTCTTCACGCAGACCAGATCGTGGGATGTGGTATATTTCTGAAAAATATCCGCAAAGACTCCGGTGTAATCCAGATCCTCCGGAATGGTAATGGAAAGGGTCTTATAGGTCGCGGCATTCTTTTTAGAACCCAGATCCAAGCGGTTGTAGAGCAGAAACACGGCACACATGACAACTGTAAACAGCACGGCAAAGCCGAGATACCCCATACCGGCGATCAATCCGGCCCCCATCGCCAGGAACAGGGTGCAGATTTCCTTGGCGGTACCGGGGACAGAGCGGAAGCGAACCAGACTGAATGCCCCCGCAACCGCCACACCGGTTCCCACATTGCCGTTGACCAGCATGATCACGACACAGACTACGGCGGGGAGAAGGGCCAGTGTAACCACAAAGCTTTTCGTATAGCGGGTTCGATACATATAGGCGAAAGACATGATAAGGCCGAGTACGAGGGAAAAGCCCAAACAAAGCAAAAAGTCGCTCACGCTGATGACCTGGGTAAGCGCGGAATCGAATAATCCTCGAAATATTGTATCAAGCATGATGGGATACCTCCCGCATTAGTTTTGGAAAGATCATGGTCTGATAAGCGGTGCCGTATTTCGAAAACGAGGTTTTATAGATGTGTTCTTCTGAAAGCACGCGAGTCATCCACATGGGAATCCCGCCGGAACATTTGATCTCCATCAATATTTGTCCTTTTGGAAGGAGGGGGGTGCCGTAAACTTCGGATTCCAGCGAGAGGTCTTCCTGGCGGCAAAGGATCGTGTCGTCAAAGGTGACGCGGAAATCCGATTGGTCTTTGGAATAAAAAGCCTCCCTTTCATAAGAAAGAAAAGCCACCGGACGCAGGAACTCGTAATACTTTAGGAAATAGTCTACCTCCTCGGATATTTGGGTGTCTGTATGACAAGGGCGTTCGCCCAGCACCCACTCCATCGCCTCTTCCTCCGGCAGTGAAATCCGCCGTTTATAGACGACTTTTTTATACTTCTTTTTCAGCTCCACAAATACCGTGCTGCCGGGTTCCGCCCGGTCGTAACTGCGGATGCGCAGTTTTTCCTTGTAAGCGGGTTTTTCCATGGAATGGCGGGCCAAACGATAATGATCGGTATCCAAATAAATGTTGCGGATAACGGTGCGCCCATACTGGTCAAGGGCCATATAAGGCTCCATCGCCTGCAGCACCTTTTTCTTTTGTTCTTCTGTCAGCAGAAATTTCAGTTCGTATCGTTCGAAAACGGTCTGAAAGGCCATAGAGATTCCCCCTGTACTTCGGATAGCCACATGATACAGGGGGAAGATTGAAATATGATTGAAAGTCACCAGCCGGCCTTCACTTTATTTCAGCAGTGGGATTTTTACCGTAAATTCCACTTTCCCGTCATGGCACTGCACCTCGATCGTTCCCTTATGTGTCACGGTAATAGCTTTGGCTATGGCAAGCCCCAATCCATAATGATTGTCCTCACCGGTTCTTGCCGTGTCGGTCCGATAAAAACGCTCAAACAGGTGTTTTTGGTCTTCTGTGGGAATCTCCTTCCCGTCGTTGACAACCGATAAAACGGCATGGCCTTTTTCTTTTTTTAAAATAATGCACACTTCTTTTCCGCTGTCGCTGTGACGGATCGCGTTATCGATCAGGATGGAAGTGAGCTGTTTCAGTTGAACGCTGTTTCCATGAACACAGATGTTATCGGAGATACGGCTGTTTAAGACCAATCCGTTTTCATAGGCAACCGTTTCAAAGGGCAGGGTTTCGCCGCAAACCAGACGGCTCCAGTCGATCGTTTCCATCTGCGGCGTTACATTTTCCGCCCTGGCCAGCTCTAAAAGCTGTATGATCAGCGCCGACATACGCTCATTTTCATATTGAATGTTCGAAAGCCATGGATTTTCACCGATTTCGCGGGAAAGAAGTTCCAGGTTTGCATTTACCACCGCCACCGGTGTTTTCAGTTCATGGCCTGCATCGGAAACAAACTGTTTCTGCCTCTGATAGCTCTCTTCCAGAGGAGCTACGATTCTGTTTGCCAGGTAGCGCGCCAGAAAGAAGAACAGCACAAGCGCCACGCCGCCGAATATCAAGGTATAGTTGATCAGAGTGCCGATATTTTCCAGCATTACCGTATTGTCTAAAAAAGCGACTAAAATGTATCCACCTTTGTCTTCCATCCGATAAATCAGATTGCTTTCAACGCCTTCGGTTTTTCCACTCCCGATAATTTTATGAGCAAGTTCCGTCAGCCTATCTTCGCCGAAGGTGGATATATCGGCCGTATCCACCTTCAACACCTGATCGGTTTTGGATATGGCTACAGAATAAAAAGTGGAGAGCTCCAGCCTGGGCGGTTTCGCAGGCGGATTGACCCGGTCATCTTTTGTCCTGCCGGTGTCGGAATTGCCGCTGCTCAGCATTCCCGGAAGGGTGTAGGCGTCGACATACTGTTCAAGGAGTCTCCGGTTTTCATTTGTCATTTCCGCATAACTCGCCAAATAGATGATGCAGAAGGTCCCACATAGCAGCAGCACCAAAACAGACAGGATGGCCGCGACAATTTTTCGTCTGGACTTCTTAAACATGATCGTACCTCAATTCATACCCGATGCCGCGCACCGCTTTGATTTCCACTCTTGCCTTTACAAAGTTCAATTTTTTGCGGGTAAAGGACATATACACTTCCACATTGTTGTATTCCGCGTCGCTGTTGTAGCCCCAGATTTTCAGGGCAAGCTGCTCACGGGTCAGGATCTGCCCCTGGTTTGCAATCAGGTATTCCAAAATATGCAATTCTTTTTCGCTCAAACGCACGCTGTTTTCTCCGCAGATCAGAGTGGCCGTATCTTTATTTAAGGTAATATCGCCGAATTTGAGCGCACCGTCTGGCGTGTTTAGATTCCGCCGGCCAAGAGCTCGAAGCCTGGCGAGCAGTTCCTTGGTCATAAAGGGCTTGGTAAGATAATCGTCCGCCCCACAGTCCAGTCCCGTGACTTTATCATCCAGCTCACTTTTGGCCGTCAGCATGAGAATCGGGGTTTGAATCCCTTTTTCACGGGCCTCCTTTACAATATCGAAGCCATTTTTTCGAGGCAACATGACATCCAGAATAACCAGATCATAGACGCCGGTTTCTATAGCATACAGGCCGTCCAGCCCATCGGCATAATGATCCACGTCGTATTTCTCGAGGCGCAGGATTTCGCACAGTGCCTGTGCCATTCTTTTTTCATCTTCCACCAGCAAGAGCTTCATAACAACACCTCCGCATGAAGATATTATATCATGAAAGGTTGAAGAAGGATTGAAAATACATTTTTGACCCCTCCTTTTTCTGCGTCCTTCCATTTTGTGCCGCTGCCGGCCGTGCCTGGACCCGGCGGCGAACGGTCAATGTCATGTCCCCATAACGGTATCCCTTCTGCCGTTTGTGGATGGAAAGGGTGCTGGATTGATGACGGGCGGATACAAAAATTTTCATGATGTGAAGTTCGGCCCGTTGTATAACCGGCGCGAATCTGTCCAGACTAGAGGTAGAAACCCGGCGGATGTCGACAAAACCAGCCGGCAATGAACGGAATGGAGGATTCATCTTGAGCCGTATGCGCAACGATAGAAAATCCGGATGGAAACGGTTTTTCAGCGGAAAAGGTTTTTATGTGGCATTAGCCGTTTGTCTTGTGGCTGTCTGCGGGGTGGCGGTGGCCACGTTTGTCGACTCCCTGCCCACCAAACAAGAAGACGACAGCAGCCCCCCGACCACTAGCAGTCCTCTTGTCACCTCTCCCCCCACCGAAAAGCCGGTGGACAATCCGGTCAGCGATGTTCCCTATGAAGCCCCGACCACGACAGAGCCGGCCACGACGGCTTCTACGCCGCCCACCAAGCCGGTGGATACAAAACCGGCCGACCTGTTCATGTTGCCTTTGGGCAATGAGGTGCTGAAGGCGTTCAGCGGCGGACAGCCGGTATACTCTGAAACGATGAAGGACTGGCGGACCCATAACGGCACCGATTTTAAAGGGGAGATCGGGGCCGAGGTCAAGGCGGCCGCAGACGGCACTATTCTGAAAGTGGAGAACGACCCGCTTTGGGGCGGGGTTATTGAAATCGATCATGGATTCAACATCGTGTCCCGTTACTGCGGCGTGACGGCGAAGGAACTGACGCAGGGGCAAAAGGTACAGGTCGGGGAAGTAATCGGCACCCTGTCGGAGATTCCCGTTGAGATCGTCGACGAACCGCATCTCCATCTTGAGATCCTGAAGGAAGGAACGTATGTGGATCCGGTGGCCACAATCGGCCTTGAAACCAAATAAAGAGAAAACCTGCCCTCGGAAACCGCACGACGCGGATCGGCAAGAAGGGCAGTAAGCGGGCGGATGCTGGCATCCGCCCGCTTTCTTTCGTTTCAAAACAGGGGTGTATTGTAGCATTGCGGGCGGCAGAACGTCTCGTGCATCCCGGTTGCATATAAAAAATCTGGTTCTACCCGGACAAGTCCCTTCATATCTATTAGACGAGGTGAGGACAGGCCTATGGACAGTTTTGATCGGGCGGCCGGCTATCTGCCCGCCGGCCTGAGGAATGCTTTGCGGAGAATCCCGCTCTCTTTAAGAAATGAGACGCAGGAGATCCGCATGCGGGCAGACGCGCCTTTGTTCCTGTCCGCCCCGTCGGGAGAATGGTCTGTGACCGCCGCCGGGCAGATCACTTCCCGCGCGGAAAGGGAAGGGCGAATTTGTTCCAGACGGGAAGTGGAGGAAACTTTTGAGGCCCTGTGTGAATACTCGGTTCACAGTCATCAGGAGGAGCTGCGGCAGGGGTATGTCAGCACCCGAAATGGCTGCCGGGCCGGTGTCGCCGGTACCGTCGTGGTCGAAAATGGGCAGATTGTCTCGATGCGGGGAATTACCTCTTTGTGCATCCGGGTGGCGCGGCCCCATCCCGGCTGTGCTGCGGCTTTGGCGAGCGGCCTGATAGACAGCCGGGGGCATATACATAGCGCGCTGCTCTGCGGCGAACCTTCGAGCGGAAAAAGCAGTCTTTTGCGGGATCTGGCCCGCCAGCTCTCCCAAGGGCTCACGGGACGGCGGTACCGTGTTTCGGTCATCGACGAACGCGGCGAACTCTCCGGCGTTCCCGAATCCCCCGGACAATCTTCGCTGCAAAATTGCGACGTTCTCCTGCATTGTCCGAAACCGGCCGGCATCGGGCAGGCAGTGCGGTGCCTGGCTCCGGAAGTTCTACTTTTCGATGAACTCGGAAGCGAAGACGAGGTGGATGCCGTGACGGCGGGACTGTTTGCGGGTGTGACGGCCATCGCGTCCGCCCATTGCCGGGATCGGGAATCTCTGCTCCGTCGGGCGGCCATCCGCCGGGCGCTGGAGAGCGGCGCGTTCGACTATGTGGTTATGCTGGCTGGTCGGGACAGGCCAGGCGAAGTGGCGGGTGTCTATGAAACGGAGGCATGGTTGCATGAAAACGATGGGATTGCTCCTGCTTGTGGTGGCGGGGCTGCTGCTTGGCCTCATGGCGGCAGGCGGCCTTCGGCGCCGGGTGACGTCGCTCGACCAACTATCCCGTTTTATGGTGCGGATGGCGGATCAGATCCGCTATACGGCAGCGCCGGTGGAAGAATTGCTGGAATCCGCTGAAAATTCTGGAGAATTTGCCGATCTGCCGATTCTCGGCCGGATTTGTTCTAAAATTCGAAACGGGGAACGGGTACCGGACGCCTGGGAAAACGCCGTGGAAGAGGACGGAAGGGAAAGCGGACTGACGGAAGGCGACCGGGATTTGCTCCGTGGGTTTGGCAGTCAGTTCGGCAGGACCGACGTCGAGGGCCAAATCGCCAACTGCCGGCAATACGGCGATCTCCTTGGGCAGCGTTTGGCCGAGGCGAGGGAAGCCTCCGCAGCCAAAGGACGGCTGTATTTGACATTGGGATTCGCCGGCGGTATGGCTCTGGCACTGCTCTTGCTATAACAGAGGGCGGACGGGCCGGCAAAGAAAGGATGGTTGGTCGTCATGGACGTGGATCTGATTTTTAAAATCGCGGCGATTGGGATTATTGTTGCGGTGCTCAACCAGGTACTCATCCGTTCCGGTCGGGAAGAACAGGCCATGCTCACCACCCTGGCTGGCCTGATCGTGGTGCTGACGATGGTGGTCACCGAAATCAGCGACCTGTTCCGCATGGTCAAGTCGGTTTTTGGGTTGTGATGCTATGGAGATGGGTGGTATCGCGGCGATTGTAGTGCTCGCGGCTTTTTTGGCGGTGATTCTCCGGCAGCAGCGGCCTGAGCAGGCGATGGCGGTGGCCCTGGTAGCGGGGATCGGCGTTTTGGCCCTGGTTCTCGTACAGGTGACGCCGGTCATTGGCACGATGAGGGATTTGCTGGGCGCCGCGGACATGCCGAGCGAATACGGGCTTATTCTATTTAAGGCTTTGGGGATCTGCCTGGTCACCCAGCTCGCCTCCGATGCCTGCCGGGACGCGGGAGAGGCTGCCTTGGCCTCCAAGGCGGAACTGGCGGGAAAGGCGACTCTCCTGGTCTTGGCTCTGCCGCTGTTCCAAAAAATCGGGGAGTTAGCGGTATCGCTGATAGGCGGACAGGGGGCGGGAGGATGAAGAAGGCGGTTCAAATCCTGTTGTTGTTCCTCCTGCTGGCCGCGCTATTGAGCATGACGGCCGGGGCAGAAACCATCGAAGATCTCTACAACGAACAGCTTGAGGCCAGCGGGGGAGAGGAACTGCTGCAGGATCTTCCCGATGAGACACGGAAACTGCTGGACAAGCTGGGGATCACCGGCTTGGAAATGGACTCGTTTTCCTCTCTGGATCCCCAGTCGGTCTGGAGCCAGATGCTGGCGCTGTTTGCGTCCCAGGCAGGTTCTCCGGTCCGAGCCTGCGGCGTGGTGCTGGGCATTGTTTTGCTGTGTGCCTGGATGGAAGGGCTCAAGCACACCGTCCGGGAACCGGGGGCCTCGGAGGTGTTCGGCGTTATCTGCGCTTTAGCGGCCTGTGGGACGGTGATTCTTCCGATTGTCTCCTGTATCCGGGATGTATCCGAGGCGGTCGAGAGCGCTTCGATCTTCATGACGAGCTACGTTCCGGTTTATGCGGGGGTGTTGCTGACCTCCGGACAGGCCGCCACCGCCGTATCCTATCAATCGGTGGTGCTGTTTGCGGCGGAGTTGATTTCTTTGTTGGCGTCCCAGGTGGTGATGCCGCTTATGACCATATCCCTGGCCTTGGGGCTGACCGGGTCGGTGACGCCGGGGATGAAGCTGGACGCAGCGGGAACCTTGCTGAACAAGGCGGCATCCTGGCTGCTCGGCCTGTGCTGCACGCTTTTTGTAGGGCTATTGTCCTTGCAGAGTTTGGCGGGGGCCGCCGCGGATACGCTGGGAGGCCGGGCGGTGAAATTCACCCTTTCGAGTTTTGTGCCGGTGGTAGGCAATTCACTGGGTGAGGCGTTTTCGACCATACGCAGTTGTCTGCACCTGCTCAAATCCACACTCGGCGGGTTCGGGATTCTCGCGACGGCCCTGATCGTGCTGCCGCCGCTGCTGGAATGCATTGCCTGGACACTGGGGCTCAGCCTATGCGTGATGGCGTCCGAAATGTTTGGTCTCACTACGCTGAGCACACTGCTCAAGGCTGCGCAGGCGGTGGTGAAAACCCTGATCGGTGTGCTCGCTTCCTGTGCGATGTTCCTGATCGTTTCCACCGCCATCGTCACCATGTCCATGCCCGCCGGTTAGCAGGAATTCGAAGGGGGAATAGGCCATATGGACGGTATCCAAGGCTGGGCGGCGGCGTTATGCGTTGCGGCGATCGGCTGCGCTCTTATGCAGATGCTGGCGCCCAAAGACGGGCTGGGCAGGATTTTCAAGCTGATGCTCGGGGCCTTTTTTCTCTGCTGCATGGTGATGCCGCTGCTGCAAATGGGCTCTATTACCGGCCTGGATGTCGGAAGCCTGCCGAGCGACGTGACCAATGAACTGCTTCAAGAAAGGGTGGATGCTCAGTTGCGCCGGCAGGTGGAAACCGCCGTTGTCCAACTTGCGGAAACAGCCCTTGAAAATCGGAACGTTGAGGCGGAGAAAATTGCCGTGACGATGGATACTTCTGAAGACGGCGGCATATATATACAGCAAGTTACTATTTATCTGGACAAACAAAACAAGCCGAAGGCCCTGGCTGTACAGCAGGTGCTGGAACAACAACTGGGCGTCCGTGTCGTGTTGGACACGACGGGGTGAAAGGATGAGAAGCCACATGGATGAAAAGCCGGCGGCCGGAACGGCGCCGCCCAAAAAGAAATGGATGGAGTTTTTCAAGGGGAAAACCGGACAGCGTCTCATCGTAGCTGCGGGAATTCTCGGGATCGCGT
>USDZ01000049.1 GCA_900553525.1 uncultured Oscillospiraceae bacterium | reverse complement strand
TGCACGCCCCCGCCTTTCCCGCTCGTCTGGTTCATAAAAAATTTACACCTCCTTTTTTGATTAAAACAGGTTATTTTTAATCTTGTGTGGTTAATTATGACCTTATATGGTAAATATGTCAATAGTAAAATTTGCTCTAATATGGTTAATGTTGCGTCAAAATTTGATTATTTACTTTTTATAGGTTACAATTACTCAAAAGGAGTTGTAAGGGATGAGTATGGCTAAAAAGATAAAATCTATTCTCATAGAAAGAGATATGACGATAAAGGATTTAAGCAAAAAAATGGGATATACCGGAACTTACTTATATAACAAACTCAATCGAGATAAGCTAACCGAAGAAGAATGCAGAGCCATAGCGGATGCGCTGAACTGTGACTATGACGGTATTTTTACCTTTAGAGATACCGGAAAACAGGTATAAGCAGAAAAAACACAGCACCGCTGTTTTGATCCCCTGAAGGGTATTTTCCTTTTCCAATTTCCTGGCTGCATTCCGGGGAGAGCTTAACTCTTGGCATATCTTCGACATCCCTTTCCCTTGCTATGGGAATCATTATGATATATCGTACCCAATATAACAATGGGCATTCTATAAAAATGTCGTACCCGATATATATTGAAAATGTATATGGTTCCCGATATAATCCATATAATGATCGGCGAAAGGTGTTGATGGTATGCCGGTTAGTAAAGCACAACAGCGCGCAACCGCAAAATATATGAAAGGTGCGTTGGATGATATTAAAATTAGAGTAAAGAAGGGCCAGCGGGATAAAATTAAAGTCTTTGCGGAAGAACAGGGGAAAAGTCTGAATGGATATATCGTCGACCTCATCCGCGCGGACATGGAAAAGGCCGGCCGCTCCCTTGAGTGAAATACGGAGAATCTTGTGATTGCAAATTCCTGCACATCACCGGCGCCCTTTTCCTTTTCGTATTCTTCTTAGTCACAAGTACAGCGTAGCGACGATATCATCAAAATTCAACTGGTAATTGCCACGATGCTACCGTTACATTTTTGTGGATTTTGATGATATCATCGCCAATTGAAAACAATATTATGCGTATGAGGTGATATGCGTGGGTAATACCTATATTGTCAACGGCGAAAGAGTCGGTAGAGATGACTACAACAAAATCAAATATGACCGATTCCTGCTGACCGTTCCGCAAGGGAAAAAGGAAGTGATCATGAAATACGCCGAAAGCCAGGGGAAAAGTTTGAATGGATATATCGTCGACCTCATTCGCGCGGACATGGAAAAGGCCGGTCACTCGCTTGAGTGACCGGCTTCAGACTGTTAAAGAACTAAAATCCCCTCGGCAGGGGAGGCGTGGAGGGGACGGCATCCCCTTTCCGCGCAACACCCCGCCGCCCGCAGGCATCAAAAGCAGGATAAATCGGTATGATTTTCACACTTTTGCTTCCGCCTGGAGATCGCGGACGGCGTGAGCCGGACTTTGTCGACAAACGGAAAAGGGCCGTTCCAAAGTGCTCCTTTGCAACGGCCCCTTTTTATCGGATGTGTGGCTCGTACGGGCGTCACTGGCCGCTCATCAACGCGCACAAGCGGGTGGAAAACGCCACCGGATCCTCGATGGAGAGTCCTTCAATGAGAAGAGCCTGGTCGTATAACAGTTCGCTGTATTCCTTGAGTTTCTCCGGATCTTTTTCCAGCAGCTCCGACAAGGTGGCGAAAATGGGATGGTTCTCATTGATTTCCAGGACCCGGCGGGCCTTGACCTGGTTGTCCGTCGGCATGGCGTTGAGGACCTTTTCCATTTCCAGAGATACCTCGCCCTCGCTGGTGAGACAGACGGGGTGGGATTTGAGCCGCTTGGAGAGCCGGACAGCATCCACTTTATCCCCAAGAGCCTCCTTCATGGCGTCGAACAGGGGTTTATGCTCTTCGGCCTGTTTTTTCGCCTCTTCCTTTTCTTCGGGGGTGTCGAGATCCAGCTCCCCCGCCGATACCGACTGGAAGGGCTTGCCCTCCCATTCCCGCAGCATCTTCAGGGCGAACTCGTCGATGTCGTCGGTCAGGTACAGCAGTTCATATCCTTTGTCCAATACCGCTTCGGACTGAGGCAGCTTTTTGATCTTTTCCACGCTTTCCCCGCAGGCGTAGTAAATGGCCTTTTGATCCTCCTTCATCCGCCCGGCATATTCGGCCAGCGTGACCGGTTTATCTTCATGGGACGAGACGAAGAGCAGCAGATCCTGCAGCATGTCTTTGTTCCGGCCATATTCGTTGTACACGCCGTATTTGAGCTGAAGGCCGAAATTTTTGAAAAACGCCTCGTATTTTTCCCGTTCATTCTCCAGCATGGATTTGAGTTCGGCATGGATTTTTTTCTCCAGCCGGGAAGCGATCACCTTGAGCTGCCGGTCATGCTGGAGCATTTCCCGGGAAATATTCAGGGAGAGATCCTGAGAGTCCACTAAGCCTTTGACAAAACTGAAATGGTCGGGCAGCAGATCGGGACACTTATCCATAATGAGAACGCCGCTCGCGTAAAGCTGCAGTCCCTTTTCGTACTCCCGGGTATAATAATTGAACGGCGCCCTGGACGGGATGAAGAGCAGGGCGTTATAAGTTGCCGCCCCTTCGGTGCTGGAATGGATCACCCGGACCGGATCCTCGAAATCATAAAATTTTTCTTTGTAAAATTGGTTGTATTCCTCCGGCTGGATCTCCTTGCGGTTCTTCCGCCAAAGGGGGACCATGCTGTTGAGGATCACATTTTCGGTATATGATTCATATTCCTTGTCGCTGCCCTCTTTCAGACGGCTGCGCTCCATGTCCATGCGGATGGGATACCGGATATAATCCGAATATTTTTTAACGATCGCCTGGATCCGATACGGCTCGAGGAACTCGTCGTAATCCTCTTCCTCCGTTTTGGGCTTGATATGCAGGGTGATGGTGGTGCCCCGGTCGGCCTTATCGCAGGGCTCCACCGTATATCCGTCGGCGCCCTCCGATTCCCAGCGGAAAGCCTCTTCCGCCCCGTAGGCCCGGCTTTCCACCGTCACCTTATCGCTGACCATAAAGGCCGAATAGAAGCCCACGCCGAACTGGCCGATGATATCCACGTCCCCGCCGCTTTCTTCCTTGTCCATATCCTGCCGGAAAGCCAGGGAACCGCTGCGGGCGATGACGCCTAGATTGTTTTCCAGTTCTTCCTTGGTCATGCCGATACCGTTGTCCCGGATGATCAAAAGCCGGTCCTCTTTATGCAGTTCCAGATCAATAGCCAGTTCCTCCCGGGACACATCGGAGAGGTGCTCGGTCAGCGCTTTGTAATACAGCTTGTCGAGGGCGTCGCTCGCGTTCGAGATCAGCTCCCGCAGAAAAATCTCCCGGTGGGTGTAGATCGAATGGATCATCAGATCGAGCAGTCGCTTGGATTCCGCTTTAAATTGTTTCCGTCCCATGTCTGAACATCATCCTTTCCAGATCCTGACGGCGGCAGACCCGCAGCCGGACACGCCCGAGGGCTGCGCCGCTTCTTCTTAAAAGAGAGAGTCTATAATTTTAGCACTCTCTCTATTAGAGTGCTAAAATGAGTATAGTACGATTCTAAAGGAAAGGCAAGGGGAGAATTGTAAAAAAATTGTTACGGCACGGAAAAAAGGGGATTTTCACGGAAAACCCTCTTTTTTATAAAACGCGAATGCGGTATAATGAATTGAAACCATGATAGGCTCTTGAGAGTTCAGCATATTGTTCCATATCCGAACAGGATATTTGGTTGTGGCCGAACCGTTATTTTAATCATTTATAAAGCAAAAATCAGAAAGGAGCCCTCCGTATGCCTACTGTCAACAAAGTGAAACTCAACATCTGCGGTACGGAATATGCGATCACCTCCGATGAAGCGGAGGACTATGTTCGGGAACTCGGCGGTCAGGTGGACCGGGACATGCGCGCGCTTCTCCACGCGGATGAACGGATCTCCACCACCATGGCGGCGGTTCTGGTGGCGATTACCAACGCCGATGCGGCCAAAAAGGCGGAAGGTGCCGCCGATAATCTACGCTCTCAGATGAAAGGATATCTCGACGACAATGCCCGCGCCCGTCAGGAACTGGAAAACGCCCGGCGGGAAACCGAACGGCTGCGCCGCGAGATCGACGACCTGCGCCGCGGCCGTTCCCAGCCCCACGAATGAGCAAGGAGAAAAACCGGCCCGAGGTATTGGCGCCGGCCGGATCCATGGACGCCCTCCGCGCAGCAGTGCTGTGCGGGGCGGATGCGGTGTACCTCGGCGCCGAACGGTTCAGCGCCAGACGGAACGCCGTGAATTTTTCGGCTGGGGAGGAGAGCGCCGCTGCCGCCGCCTCGCTGTGGGAGGCGGCGGCTTTCTGCCATGTGCGGGGAGTGCGGGTCTATCTGACCATGAATACCCTGATCCGGGAAGAGGAGATGGACGACGCTCTGGCGCTGGCCGAAACCGCCTGCAGGGCGGGGGTGGATGCCCTGATCGTGCAGGACCGGGGATTCGCCCGGCGGGTGCGCGCCGCGGCCCCGGACATGCCGCTACACGCCTCCACCCAGCTTTCCTGCCACACCCCGGAAGGGGTTCGGCGGCTCAGTGCGGCGGGATTTAGCCGGGTGGTCCTGGCCCGGGAAATGTCGGAAAGGGAAATCGCCGCTTGCACGGGACTCGGTTGTGAGATCGAGGTATTCGTCCATGGGGCGCTCTGCCGGAGTGTGTCCGGCCAATGTTACCTCTCGGCGATGCTTGGGGGGCGGAGCGGCAACCGGGGTCTGTGTGCCCAGCCCTGTCGGCTTCCCTTCGCGCCCGGTCATCGGCCGGGATCGGGAGAAACAGCCCTGTCCCTCAAAGACCTCTGTCTGCGGGATCATGTGGCCGCTCTCTGCCGGATGGGGATTTCCTCCCTGAAAATTGAAGGGCGGATGAAACGTCCCGAATATGTGGCTGCCGCCACCGCGGTGTTCGCCGCTCTGGTCCGCGGGAAAACCCCAGACGCGTCCCTGTTAGATGATTTACAAAAAGTATTTTCTCGCTCTGGATTTACAGCTGGTTATTTTTCCGGGCGGCGGGACCGGGGAATGCTGGGTTCCCGTCGGAAGGAGGACGTGACCGCGGCCGATAGCGCGACCTTGGCGCGCCTGGCGAGTCTGTATGAGAAGGAATCCCCCCGTGTGGCGGTGGACTGGAGGCTGCGGATGGAGAGCGGGCGCCCTACCGCGCTGTCCGTGACCGACGGTGCGTTTACCGCCGAAGCGTCCGGCCCGGTGCCAGAACCGGCGCGAAACCGGCCTCTAGATTCAGAGCGTGCCGCCGCGCAACTGCAAAAGACCGGCGGCACCCCCTTCTATACCCGGAAGGCGGATTGCCGGATCGGAGAGGGACTGACCCTGCCGATATCCATCCTCAACGCCCTGCGGCGGGATGCGCTTGCCGGCCTGGAAGCGCAGAGGAGCGCACCGCGGGCCATCGCGTTCGATCGGACAGCCCGGCCGCTTTCCACGTCTGGTTCTGCGAGAGCTCCTTTTTTGGATTCCGCACGCCGGCCGTTTCTGCTGGCCAGGGCGGCCCGTCCCGATCAACTCGTTTCGGGGGCGGATGGATGGATCCTTCCGTTGGACGCATGGCGGTCACGGCCGGCCTTGCCGTTCGGTACCAAGACCGCTGGCGTGGAAATTCCCCGTCTTCTTTTCGACAGGGAGGAGAAAATACTGTCCCTTCTGCAAGCCGCCCGGGACAATGGCGCCTCCTTTGCCCTGTGCGGACAGGTGGACGCGGTGGATCCTGCCCGCCGGGCCGGGCTTCTCCCGGTGGGCGGCTTTGGAATGAATGTGTATAACCGGGACGCTTTGTACGCCATGGCGGAAGATGGTCTGTCCGCTGCGGTCTTATCGGTGGAACTGACCTTGCGTCAAATGGATTTTGCAGAAGCTCCGCCTTTGCCGGTGGGCCTGTTTGCCTATGGACATCAGCCGTTGATGCTGCTGCGGGACTGCCCTCGGCGGATGACCGGGAGTTGTGCCAAAGGCCGAAACTGTACCTTAACCGATCGGAAGGGCGTCTCTTTCCCCTTGGCCTGTTTTGACGGCGGGGCCGAGATGCTCAATGCTGTTCCCCTGTATCTGGCGGATCGTCTAGACTCCCTGCCTCCGGTAGACTTTTTACTTCTGCATTTCACCGGGGAGTCCCCCGAAGAAACCGCGGCTATTTTGCAGGATTACCGGGAAGGGGCGGCTGTTCCGCCTGCCTCCTATACCCGGGGGCTCTACTTCCGGGGATGTCTATAATAAAGGAAAAAGGAGACGTTATGCGAAGCGAACAGGAGATGATGGCCCTTATTCTAGGCGTCGCCCAGACGGACGAGCGGGTCCGGGCTGTATATATGAACGGATCCCGTGCCAACCCGCATGTGGACAAGGATCCTTATCGAGATTACGATGTGGTGTATGTGGTGGGAGAGACGGCCTCTTTTCTGGCGGATAAAAGCTGGGTCACCGTGTTTGGGGAACCCGCCATGATTCAGGAACCGGATTCCAACGATCTGGGATGGGGGCAGGGAAAGGACTTTTCCCGCTCCTACACCTGGCTGATCCTGTTTACCGACGGCAACCGGATCGACCTGCATATCGAAACGGAAGAGGCCGCCCGGGAAATCTACGGGACCGATACTCTGACGGTTCCGCTCCTTGACAAGGATGGACTTCTGCCGCCGCTGCCGCCGTCCGACGACACGGGCTATTGGATTCAAAAGCCTGAAAAATTCCGATACGAGGCCTGCTGCAACGAATTCTGGTGGTGTTTGAACAACGTGGCCAAAGGCATCGTGCGGGATCAACTGCCCTATGTGATGCGGATGTATACCGGGGTTGTCCACCCCGAACTGGAAAACATGGCGGCGTGGTATATCGGCATGAAAACGGATTTTGGCGTCTCGGCCGGGATGTGGGGTAAATACTTCCGGCGGCACCTGCCGCCTCCGCTGTATGAGCGGTATCGAAACACCTATGCAGATGGGAATTACGACCATCTCTGGGATGCGGTTTTTACCGCCTGCGGCCTATTTCGGGATTTGGCGCAGGCGGTGGGCGGACGGTTTGGCTATCCCTATCCCGAGAGAGACGACGCGCAGATGACGCGGTATCTGGAATATATGCGGGAGGAATACCGCAGGAGCAAAGGAGAGACGCCCGTATGCTATCGTTGAAAATTCAAAAAACCGACCCTCGTGCCAAGCTGCCCGTCCGGGGCACATCCGGCAGCGCCGGGTTGGATCTACATGCGTTGCTGGACAGCCCGCTGACCATTCCGCCAGGCGCTCTGGTCAGTGTGCCGACCGGGATAGCGGTGGGGCTGCCGTCCCGAGAGACGGTCGGGCTGGTTTTTGCCCGCAGCGGCTTGGCAGTGAAGCACGGCATTGCCCTTTCCAACGGCGTTGGTGTGATCGACAGCGATTACACCGGGGAAATTCGGGTGGGGCTTTGCAATCAGTCGCAGACGGCTTATGAACTCCGTCCTGGCGAACGGATCGCGCAGTTGGTGGTCGTGCCGATCTGCCTGCCCGAAATCGTGGAGGTTGCGTGTCTGGACGAAACCGAGCGGGGATCCGGAGGTTTCGGTTCCACTGGGAGACTGTGACCGGGCCGGTCCCCAGCGGAATCCGAAAAAGGACGCCGGAATGGACCGGCCACCCGCAATAGCGGCGCAGCCGCCATTGCCCGAGGGGATTATAGTTCCCCGGTTTGGCGGGTTGGCCCGCATGTCTTGCATGATGCAAGCCTGCCTAACTCAAGGCGAAGGGTCTGCCCGGCGGCTCAAGCCGCTATCGGCAACAACAGAGGAGAGGACAAACATGAAAACCAAAAACACGCTGATTCTGATTTTTCTAGTGCTCGCGGCGCTGGTGCTTTCCGCCCTCATCACCACGCTGACGCAGGAAGTATCCTGGCTGAAATGGCTGACCTGGGGGGAGTCGATCGGCTTCGACTTGGGCCGGCTCGACCTCGCGATCATCGATCTGAGTTTTTCCTTTCATATGCAGGTCAACGTCCTACAGGTTCTGCTCATTGGCGGTGCGCTGCTGCTATATAAAAAGGTGCGCTGAGGGGGCGAGAACGCATGAAACGGTTGGTTTTGGCTTCCACCTCTCCCCGGCGGAGGGAGATTTGTGAAAAATTGGGTCTGGTTTTTGATGTGATTCCAGCTCTGGGAGAGGAATCGCTCGACCTTTCCAAGCCCCTTTCGGACGCCGTAATGGCGGTGGCGCGGACAAAGGCGGAAGAAGTCGCCGCCCGGTATCCTGGACAGCTGGTCCTGGGTGCGGACACCGTGGTGGCCGCGCCGGACGGTACGGTTCTCGGCAAGCCTGCGGACAGGGAGGACGCCTGCCGGATGCTCGCCCTCCTGTCCGGAAAACGCCATCGGGTGATCACCGGCGTTTGGCTGTGCGGTTCCGGGATCGCGGACGGCTTCACGGACGAGGCACTAGTAGACTTCATGCCGCTCGATTCCGGGGAGATTCGGGACTATGTAGAGACGGGCGAGCCTCTCGACAAAGCGGGAGGATACGCGGTTCAGGGCCGGGGAATGCGGTTTGTGAAGGGCATACAGGGCGATTTTTACACCGTAATGGGTCTGCCGGGGGCCCGTCTGTGGGCGTTTCTGAAGCCCTATCTCTTAAACCTTTCATAAGATTTTGTGGAAATCCTCTTTTTATATGGGATTTTTTTCAAAAAAGTCCGAATTGCGGTTGAGAAATTTTCCTGCCGCGTATATAATATAGTATCGGCAGTCAAGGATAAGAATGGATGTATGCCGTTTTAAAGACGGTGAAAATGGCGTAAAGGCCGGATAGGGCCCGCGGGGCCAAAAAGATAAGGGAGAGATGTAAGTTGTTCAGCCGGGATATTGGAATTGATCTGGGGACGGCGAATACCCTCGTGTATATGAAGGGCAAGGGCATCGTCATGCGGGAACCCTCGGTCGTCGCAATGGACGTGAAGGAAAACATGGTCATGGCGGTGGGCAGCGAGGCCAAGGAAATGATCGGACGAACCCCCGGTTCCATATCCGCGGTCCGTCCCCTCAAAGACGGCGTCATCGCCGATTTCGATGTGACATCGGAAATGCTGAAGTATTTTATCCGCACGGCGGTGCATTCCACCGTGTTCAGCCGGCCCCGCGTGGTCATCTGCATCCCCTCGGGGGTCACGGAGGTGGAACGCCGCGCTGTGGATGAGGCGGCCCGAAATGCGGGCGCGAAGGCGGTGGAACTCGTCGAAGAGCCGATGGCTGCGGCGATCGGCGCCGGACTCCAGGTCAATGAAGCGGCGGGCTGCATGGTGGTGGATATCGGCGGCGGTACCTCTGAGGTGGCGGTCATCTCCCTGGGGGACATCGTCACGAAATGTTCGGTCCGCACCGCGGGGGACGATTTTGACGAGGCGATTATTTCGTATATTAAAAAGAAATACAACCTTCTCATCGGAGAACGGACGGCCGAAGACATCAAGATCCGGATCGGTTCGGCCTTCCCTTATGAGGATGAAAGCACCATGGATGTCAAGGGCCGCAACCTGGTGGACGGTCTTCCCAAAAACATCACCATTTCGTCGGAAGAGGTCCGGGAGGCTTTGGCCGATCCGGTTTCCGCCATTGTGGACGCCATCCGCTCCACTCTGGAAAGCACCCCGCCTGAATTGTCTGCCGACATCATCGACAACGGCATCATGCTCACCGGCGGCGGCGCCATGCTGCGCGGGCTGGATGTGCTTGTCAGCCGCGAGACCGGCATGCCGGTCCACGTTGCGGAAAATCCCCTGGACTGTGTGGCGATCGGCACCGGCAAATGCCTGGATATCGGTATGGTCAGCAATTTCCGTTCCGGCCGCGCCCGGTAAAGACCGAGACAGGAGGACGCTGTGAAAGAATTCCTGAAAAGCCTGGCATTTAAAGTGCTGGCGGGGATCGCCCTGTTCCTGGTGGGCATTATGATCTACGCGGCGTCCACCGGCGGATTTTCGACCATCCCGGCTACCATCACGGGGGCTGTCATCACCCCGATCCAGACCGCCTTTGCCGCGGTTACGGACGGTGTG
>USDZ01000048.1 GCA_900553525.1 uncultured Oscillospiraceae bacterium | reverse complement strand
GTATTAGGGAAGAAGGGGTCACGTTTGCATCCCACATTGACGGCCGCCGCTTATTCATCGGGCCGGAAGAGAGCATGCGCATCCAGTCTAATCTTGGGTCTACCATTGCCATGGCCTTTGATGAATGTGTAGAGAATCCCGCTGCCTACGATTATGCTCGTGAGTCCTGCGACCGTACTACGCGCTGGCTTATTCGCTGCAAAGAAGAACACGACCGCTTGAACGGTCTTTCCGATGCTCTCAATCCCCGGCAGTTGTTGTTTGGAATCAATCAGGGTTGTACTTTTGATGATTTGCGCGTCAGGCATATGAAAGACATCGCGTCTCTCGGTTTGGATGGTTATGCGGTCGGCGGACTGGCGGTGGGAGAGCCAGCTCCGGTCATGTATCGGATCCTCGAAGCGGTGGAGCCGTATATGCCGTCGGATAAGCCTCGTTATCTGATGGGAGTGGGGACGCCTGTCAATATCCTGGAAGGAGTGGCGCGGGGTATTGATCTTTTTGACTGCGTTATGCCGGCCCGCAACGCGCGGCACGGCCATGTCTTTACTTGGAAAGGACGGCGCAATCTTCTCAATCAGCGGTACGAACGGGATTTGTCTCCCATTGACGATTCTTGTGAATGTCCGACCTGCAAAAGGCATTCGAGGGCTTATATCCGCCATCTTTTTAAGGCGGGAGAAATGCTGGCGATGCGTCTTTGCGTGATGCACAACCTCTTCTTCTATAACACCTTGATGGAACGGATCCGAGAAAGCTTAGAAAACGGGAACTTTTCCTCATTTTATGGGGAATACCGAGCTGTTTTAGACGAGAGGGCCTCTGGAATGTAAATTTTTTTATTTTCTCTTAAAAAGGGTTGCGCCTGTCCGTAAAACCCGATATAATAGAGAAGATTTTTAGGAGGTGCTACATTTGATAGACATCATGCCCATTCTTGCGGAAGGGGAACAGGCGGCCGAAAATGTCGAGGCCAATCCTTTTTTAACGCAGTTGATTATGTGGGGTCCGATTGTTCTGATCGTGGTACTCATGTATTTCGTCATGATTCGTCCCCAGCGCAAAAAGCAAAAGGAAGAACAGCGGATGCGTAACAGCATCCGGGTCGGGGATGAGATCACGACCATCGGCGGTATCTGCGGTCGTGTGGTCAATATCAAGGAAGATTCCCTCGTCATTGAGACTGGTGCCGACCGCAATAAAATGACCATTAAAAAATGGGCTCTGCAAAGCTGTGAGACAATTCATGATCCCAATGAGTTGGACGACGACGATGATGATGACGATGACGATTGATCCCGTCGCGTGAAAGCTGTCATGTGTCCGGTTGGTCCTGTAAAGAAAGGCCCGGGGCCAGTACTAAAACCGTCCGCCGGAGAATAAGCTATGGATAAGGAAACTCCATTCATAGGAAGGCGGAGGGTGAGGTATGAAAGCAAAATCGCGCAATGAGGATTCGGCGCTTGTCAAAAAAATCGTACGGCCTATCGTTATAGGTGCCTGTGTAGGCGCGATAGCCTGTCTGTTGATGTTGCTGGTTATGGCGGCTGTGATGGCAGCCCAGAATATACCCAAGGCGGCTGTTACGCCCATGGCGATGGTGGCAGCGGCTTTTGGTTCGTTTATCGCCGGGATCGTCTCCGCAAAGATTTCTGGAGAAAGAGGCCTGTTGTACGGGGCCGGCGCCGCACTCCTTTTGTACGTGGTGGTGATTATTGCGGGATTTGCCGTGCTTCAGGATGTACGGGGTGCCACGATGCTGATCAAGTTGGCCGTCATGGTGGGTTCCGGCGCTGTAGGCGGTATTATCGGTGTGAATTTCAAACGCCGCCGGTAGCAGGCGATTCTGTGTAATTGTTAGACTGTTAGGAGGAATAGAAAATGAAACACATTCAGACCATTAACAAGAACAATCTCAAGGCCACAGCTGCCAAAGGCGGTTGTGGGGAATGTCAGGCGTCCTGCCAATCCGCCTGCAAGACATCCTGCACCGTTGCCAATCAAAAGTGTGAAAAGTGATCTGACCGGGGATTGGGACAGGGCGGATAAATCCGCCCTGTTTTCTCTGTTTCAGATAGTTGCCAAGTATGTGAGAAACGGGAGTTAGGTATCGTATGATCCATTGCTTTGAAAACAACGGGATGCGCATCGTACTGGATGTACACAGCGGAGCCGTTCATGTGCTGGATGAATTGGCTTATGATTTATTGACCCAATTTCCGGACGACCTGCCGGACGAATGTCCTTCGGAAACTCTGCATCTTCTTTCCAAGCGTTATGCCCCGGAAGAGGTGAAGGATACATATGCGGAGCTTTTGGAACTCCGAAAAGGAGGACTCCTTTACAGCCAAGATGATTATCAGCCATATGCGGAGGCTCTGGCAGCCTCTCCGCTCAAGGCCATGTGCCTGCATGTCTCGCATGACTGCAATTTGCGGTGCCGGTACTGCTTTGCCGGCCAAGGCATTTATGGCGGGAAGCCGCAAACCATGCCTTATGAAGTGGCTAAGGCCGCAATTGACTTTTTGATCAAGCAGTCGGGAGCCAGGCGGCATCTGGAACTCGATTTTTTTGGTGGGGAACCTCTCCTGAATCTGGATGTTGTCAAAAAGACGGTTGCCTATGCGCGAAGTCTCGAGAAAAAGCACGACAAGGTGTTTCGCTTTACCATGACAACCAATGGTGTTTTGCTCGACGATGAGACAACGGCTTTTCTGAATGCAGAAATGCAAAACGTAGTACTTTCACTGGACGGCCGGAAGGACATCAACGACGCCATGCGTCCCAATGCGGGCGGCAAGGGCAGCTACGATACAATCGTGCCTCGTTATCAGCGCTTTGTAGCGGAACGTGGAGACCGCGATTATTATGTGCGGGGAACATTTACGCGGAATAATCTCGACTTTTCAAAAGATGTCCTTCACATGCGAGAACTCGGCTTTGATCAAGTCTCCGTCGAGCCGGTGGTCACGGATCCGAATGAGGCCTATTCTCTGCGGGAAGAAGATTTACCGGTAATTTTTGAGGAGTATGACAAACTGGCCCGCATTCTTTTGGAGATAAAACGCAGGGGAGAGCACTTCAATTTTTTCCACTTTATGCTTGATCTGAATCAGGGCCCTTGCGTTATCAAGCGTCTCAGAGGCTGCGGATGCGGCAACGAGTATGCGGCGGTGGATCCGGAAGGGCATGTTTTCCCTTGCCATCAATTTGTCGGACAGCCGGAATGGCAGATGGGCAATGTGCTTACAGGGGAATACGATCAAAAGCTCAAAGATCGATTTGCCCGTACCTCGGTCTATCATAAAGAAACCTGCCGTTCCTGCTGGGCGAAATTCTATTGTTCAGGCGGCTGTAACGCCAATAATCAGCAATATGAGGGCGATCTCCTCAAACCGCACTCTCTATCTTGTGCCTTAGAAAAAAAGCGTCTGGAATGTGCGATTATGATTCAGGCGGCTTTGGCGGAAGATCAGCAGGCATAAATTCTTTTTTTTGTTCATAGGATTTATCAAATCCTATGAACGGAGGTCCTCCCATGAATCGGACAAACTCCATCCGCGAGTTTTTCACGGATAACCGCCGGCTGCTTCTCTTTCTTATTCTGCTCTTGCTCGGCGTGCTGGGAGGAAGCTTGGCGTTTACTGTATACCATGCGTTGTTCTCCGCCGATTTAACCGTGATGTTGCAGGTGGGACCGATCGAAGGAGGAATTCGAGGCGGCGTTTCGGAACTCTTTTCCTCCTGTTTTTCCTCTTTTTGTCTCTTGGCTCTTTTATTTTTGACCGGTCTTTCTGCCTGCGGGGTCCCGGTGAGCATCCTGGTTCCGGTGTTTTTCGGCTTAGGGCTAGGAATGACAGAGGCCTATTACTATGGATTCGGTGCCGGCGGCGTGGCCTTTGTCGCCTTATTGGTGTTGCCGCACAGCCTGATTACGGCCGCCGCGCTACTGATGGGCTGTGCGGAGAGCATGCGGATGTCCTTGCTTATCGCGGGGCAACTGCTTCCGAATGCCGCGAATTGCGGCGGACTTTGGCAGGACTTCCGTTTATACTGTATGCGTTTTTTGCTGCTGTCCGGTGTAGCGTTTGCCGCAGGGGTATTGGACGTCGGATTTCGGCTGGCATTTCTCAATCTGTTTATTCCCGCCTGATCGGCGGTTTTCCAAACTAGGATGTTCAACATGTGAGGAGACGATAAAGTGGCAGGTTTTTTTGGCTTTTTTGATTATAACCGACCAGGACCCGGTGTCGATAAACATGGGCCGCAGAAAAAGGGAATCGTGATTTTTTTCGAAATCTATTTTCGAAAGTTCTGGAAATTGGTTCTCGCAAATCTGCTGTATGTGCTGGTGTCTCTTCCCGTGGTGACAAACGGTCTTGCCAGTGCGGGACTGACGTATATTACGAGGAACTTCGCTCGTGAAAAGCACGCCTTTTTATATGCGGACTTTATGGACACCGTCAAGAAAAACTGGAAACAGGCGCTGGTTATCGGACTCTTGAATCTGCTATTCGGGGCGCTTATTTTCCTGGATATCTGGTTCTTTTGGTATGGAGAAGGACTGTTCGGCATGGTGGGCCTGGCAGTCAGCTTCTTTGCTCTGATCCTTTACACCTTTATGAATTATTATATCTATATGATGATGATCACCTTTAAGCTCACCATCAAACAGTTGCTGAAGAATGCCCTGTTGCTTTCTTTTGTTGGGCTCAAGCGCAATTTGTTGATTTCGGTCATTTTACTTCTCTTTTACGGTATCGGTCTGGTCTTGGTGTTTTTTGCTCCGCGGTACATTACCATTCCGGTTATTCTTTTGGTGTATATCTTTTTCTTTCCGGCATTCCGCTCTTTTCTCATTCAGTTCAATATTTTCCCCATCGTCAAAAAATATATGATCGATCCCTATTATAAAGAGCATCCCGGAGAGGATCGGGAAGCCAAACGCGCCTTAAATATTGAAGAGGAAGAGGACTTAGCTGAAGATGAGGAAAAGGCGGTCTTTCGAGATCGCGGCAAGGAAGAGGAAGACGAGAAAGCGGAGGAGGAAAAACCAAAGCGCGAACTTCCCAAACAGTACAATGAACAGGAGCTCCGTCGCTCTCACTATTACCGGCGCTGGGCCCATGATGAAGACGATGATGATACGATCTGACAGAGAAACGGCATCGGTCCATGGACCGATGCCGTTATCCAATATCTGGAAGACAGGGAAGGGGCTATTCCAAATCCGGCTTTTTCTTTTTGGAAGATGGGAGGGGCGTGCCGGTTTCCGCCTTTATTTTCACGTGAGACAGCGGGTTGTCTTCCACCGCCTGCCGAACTTGGGAATTGGATAAATGGGTGTAGATTTCGGTTGTCCCCAAATTTTCATGGCCGAGCACGTCTTTGAGAACCCGGATATCCACTCCGCCTTGCTGATACATCAATGTGGCCGCTGTATGCCGCAGCTTATGCGTCGACATGTTTTCCGCTCCCGGGACTTGATGCAGATAGCGCTTGACCACGTAATGAACCCCTTGCAGGCTGATGCGTTTTTTTAGGCGGCTCAAAAACAGAGCCTGTTTATCCTGAACGCCATCGACCGGCCGTACCTTCAGATATTGTGCAATCGCATCCTGACAGGCTTCGTTCAGATATAAGATGCGTTCTTTGTTGCCTTTGCCTCGAACCACCAATGTATGATCGGAACGAATATCCCGTAAGTTGATTCCTGCCAGTTCCGCCCGGCGAAGTCCGCAGTTGAGAAAAAGGACCAGCATGCAATAATCCCGTTGAGCAAATTCGCCGCTCACGGAGCGCAGCAGTTCCAAGCTTTGTTCCAAAGTCAGATATTGAGGCAAACTTTTTTTCTGCTTCGGCGTATCGAGGTTCCGGACCGGATTGCTGTCAAGCAGATGCGTATAATCGGTCAAATAACGAAAAAACATCCGTAAGGACGTGGTTTTGCGCGCCCGCGTTTTATTCGTATTGTGCCGTTCGGTTTTCAAGTAGTTCATAAACTCATACACATCGTTAAGCGTTACCGTCCGAATCAAATCCAAATCCACATCCAGGATGGATAATGCCTCCATTGGAGAATCGGAAGAACCGCGCGTATGTTTTAAATAGCGAAAAAAGGTGCGCAGATCGATAAAATATTCGTCAACCGTGTTTGATGAACGGCCTTTAATGGTTTCTGTATATCCGAGATATTCCCGCAGAATCGGAGGACATTCCTGTAAATATTCTTTTTTCATATATCCCCCTGTCACTTCCTCTTCTCAACTATACAAAATATTCATTTTGTATAGTTGTCTTTGTTTCGTACAAGCTGCCTTTATTATATCGCATCCCTCTCTATATGTCATCTTCCTTTTCTCTTCTTTTTTCCCATACGATGACGGACAATATCCGGATTCATATCCCGATTCCCACACACGCAGCTATACAGAGTTTTGTAGTCGTTACTTAGTTGCGATACCAGGCCGCATAATTCGTCTAACATGGATAAAACCCCGCCGGGCATGCCGATTTCCGGCATATACTCCATCAAAAGCCGAAATTTAAAATCTAAGGCTTGCAGCTCGTCTACAAAATTTTCCATCTGGTATAAATTGTGCAGGCTGATTTTCCGTTCATTTTCCATAAAAAAGACCTCCTGTCATGTGTTCATACACACTTGCAGAAAGCCGCATCATGCAGTATAATAGATTTGCCGCATGACAGGGTTTCTTCCTGTGTGCTGGTTATATGCGTATCGGTAAGCCGCCAAGCTAACAGCCGGTACGCATTCATTTTTCCTCACGTCTATAGCGTTCCATCACGATCATTCGAACTAACGCACTAACTGAGACCCCTTTTGTTTTTGCCTCATCTTTTAAACGTTGAAGAATTTCAGGTGAAAAGAAAACCGCTATGCGCTCAGAATTCTGTTTTGCTCTTGCCAAATCTATCCTCCTTTCTTTAAATACATTATATGCACATATAAAGCACATGTCAACGCCTGGTTCGAGCAATTGTGAGGACTATTCACACAAAAAAGAGGGCATTCCAGTTTCATACGCTGGAACTCCCTCCTCAATCACCATTATTTCTTTATTTTTTTTGCAGTCAACGCCTTTAAGACACTCACCGTAAGCCGGATATCTTCCACCTTTTCTTCCAGTTCATCCAGACGCCGGAACTTTTCATTGACACCTTGAAATCCCTCTCCAAGAGCATCTATCTTTTTATTTGTAACATTCTCTTGTATAATCTCAATTTTCGTAACCCGCTGCTTCACGTCGGCCATGTCTTCACGTAGACTCGTCACCTCTCCGCGGACGTTGACCATGTCCTCACGCAGGCTGTTCACGTCTTCGCGGACACTATTCATGTCTTCACGTAGACTCGTCACCTCTCCGCGGACGTCGACCATATCTTCACGCAGGCTGTTCACGTCCTCACGGACATCGGACAAGCCCTTTTGAAGTCCTTGCTGGCCATCTCTCAGTTTGCTCAATTCCTGCAGAACTAACGACATAAACTCCTGGTTTTCCATTCTATACACCCCCGCCGTGGTTCTTATTATATCGCATCCTATAAACCCAGTCAATCCAATTCGTGTATACACCACACGCCTCAAAAGAGGCCGTTTGGAAAAAATGCTTGGGCCTCTTTTGATGCAACGGCTCCCGGATTTTTCCCGTCGCATATGGCTTTGGCGTAATAGGGCAAATACGGTTCAAAAGACAAACCGTCCCTTTCCTTTTCAACATCCAGACGCGTACGGCGAATGGACGCGCACACGAATTGCATGGCCAGCCTTATGGCGGATATCAGGGACTGTCCTTGAATCACCCCTCCCAGTAAAGCGGAAGCAAACAAATCCCCCGTGCCGTGATAAGAGCCGGTTTCTCGTTTTTCCATAAGATAATGGATCGCCATGCGGTCTCTCTCTAAGCAGGCACAGCCGAGCTCGGCCTCTGTGAAAGATACGCCGGTCAACACAATGTCTCCTTTGCACAATCCGGCAAGGCCAGCCAGGAGGGAGCCAATATAGGTTTCCGAATGTGGAGGAGGGCGAAAGTCCATCCCCAAGAGGAAAGCGGCTTCGGTTACATTGGGCACCACGATATCCGCCGCAGCGCATAGTTTCGCCATTTTTACGACCATATCCGGTGTACACAGGCGATAGAGCGATCCCCCATCCCCCATCGCGGGATCCACCATCAACAGCGGAGAAGACGTGTTGGTGCCAAGAAGCTCCACCGCGGTTATAACCGTCTCGATCTGTTCCGGGGAACACAAATACCCGCTATACAGCGCGTCGAAGGAAAGGCCCTCTTTTTTCCAATGATGGATAATGGGGAGAATATCCTCGGTCAAATCACGGCCATATACATCGGAAAATCCGCCCGTGTGGGTAGACATAACGGCTGTCGGCAGGATCGAACAGGAGATCCCGGCCGAGGATAATACGGGCAAGGCGATGGTCAACGAGCATTTGCCCGCACAGCAGATGTCCTGTATTGCCGCCACCCTTTTTTGTTTTTGCATATTCATCATCCCCATTTCCTCGCACGTATAGATTTTATCACAAGACCGGTCATATAAAAAGAGATTTCCCATATTTTCGGCAGTTTACCCGCAAAGTCGATGAACGGTTCTTTGACCTCCAGAAACGGGTTGAACTTAATAAATTGTTAAAAAGATTGTTCTGTATTATTTTCTTTCGATGCTATATACTGAAAATGTACCGAACTATATGAAGATGGAGACGGGGCTAACAGGATGGTTATGAAAAAGGCAATGGAAAAAACAAAAGCCGCTACTCCGGTGGATCCAGATACCCGCCGTTATATGCGCAGGCGCCGGATTTTAGGCTTGATCTCCCTAATCGTCGTCATCGCATTATTCGGCTGGCTGACCTATTTTATCATGACAAAATTCCTTGCTTTCAATAACAGTCCGGAAGAGTTCAAGACGTTCATCGATTCTTACGGCTGGAAGGGGCGTTTTGTCGCCCTGGGGATTCAGATCCTGCAGATTGTCATCGCTCTGATTCCGGGGGAACTGGTGGAGGTGGGCACCGGTTA
Organism: uncultured Oscillospiraceae bacterium; assembly: GCA_900553525.1. GTDB lineage: Bacteria > Bacillota > Clostridia > Oscillospirales > Acutalibacteraceae > UMGS1623. The sequence goes on along the minus strand of USDZ01000048.1, from coordinate 1,062 downwards.
TGCCTTTGGCGCGGTGGAAGGCACCCTTATCTGTATGGCCGGCGTGGCGATTGCCTCCTCTCTCGTATTCCTGCTGGCCCGGTTTTTGGGCGTGAAACTCGTCGAAATTTTTATCAGCCGGGAAAAGATAGACGAACTGCGGTTCATCAACAGTGAAGAGAAGCTCAAACGGATGATTTTTCTGCTCTTTTTTATACCCGGCACTCCAAAAGATCTGCTGACCTATTTTGTCGGCCTGACCCGCATCCGGCTTCATGAATTTCTCATCATTTCCATGATTGCCCGTATTCCATCTTTGGTATCTTCCACAATCGGCGGGCATTTTATCGGTCAGTCTCAATATCTCGAGGCGGTTATTTTATTTGTGATCACGGGGGTTGTCAGCCTGATCGGCATGAAGGTGTATTCCCTCATCGTCAAAAAACACAAGGCCCAGCGCGATTCCGGTCCAGATATACCGGGCCGTACCAAATAAGCCTTTATAAACAAACCAGATTGTGGTATATAATGGAGTCTAGCATAATGTTGAAAGGCTGGATGACTGTGATTCGGGAATGGCAGGCCGGTGACCGCGAAATCCTTATTCAAATGATGGGGGAATTTTATTTGTCCCCCGCTGTGTTGCATCCGGTTCCGAACGAATATTTTGTCCGTACCGCAGATGCCATTGAAGAGAAGAGCCCGTATATCGCCGCCTTTATAGCCGAACATCAGGAAAAACCGGCGGGATACGGGCTGGTATCGCTTACGTATTCCAATGAAGTGGGCGGCCTGGTGGTTTGGCTGGAAGAACTGTATATCCGGGAACAGGCCCGCGGCTTTGGGCTTGGCACGGAGATGATCGCCTTTATTGAAAACCGGTACGCAGGCCGGGTAGCCCGGTTTCGCCTGGAAGTGGAAGAACGCAATCAAGGGGCTATCCGGTTGTATGAACGGTTAGGATATGTTTCCCTTCCCTATTCCCAGATGACGAAAGATATAAATAGATAGATTTTCGGATAAAAAGCGATGGCTGCAACGTTTAAGTTGCTTCCATCGCTTTTTTCATCGGATTCTCCGGAA
>USDZ01000047.1 GCA_900553525.1 uncultured Oscillospiraceae bacterium | reverse complement strand
ATCCTATGGTGGAGCGACGCGCCCGACGGATCCCCTCGGACCGAACAGGCGGCGCTCGCCCGACGGACCGGACTGGCGGTGGAAAACGCCCACGCGCCCTTCGACCGGTGCAACGCTCTGTGGATCCCCGGCGAAGAGGGGGACCGGGCGGCCGCAGACCTCATAGCCTGTGTCGAGGACTGTGCAGATGCGGAAGTCGGGACGCTGGTGGTCCATCTGACCGACGGCGCGGTCCCTCCCCCCTGCTCTCCTCTGGGGCTGGAACGCCTGCGCCCCGTCGTAGACCGGGCCGGAAGGCTGGGCGTCCGGCTGGCCTTCGAAAACCTGCGCCATCCGGAACATCTGAAACGGGTGCTCGACACTTTTGCGGATCCGACCGTCGGCCTGTGCTACGACAGCGGCCATCACCACGGATGGGGCCGGGAAGCCGACTGGCTGGGAGATTACGGGGCCCGCTTGTTCGCGCTTCATCTTCACGACAACGACGGGATCCGGGACAGCCACGCTCTCCCCTTCGATGGCGGGATCGACTGGCCGAGCCTCGCCTCGCGGATCGCCGCGACGGGGTATACGGGCCCCACCACGCTGGAAGTCGAGGCGTGGGGCGGCTATGAGGAGCGGATGTCCCCCGAAGAATTCCTTCGCCGGGCCGCGCGGGCGGCCGTCCGCATCGGGAGGATGCGGGACGGAGGATGAAAAAGTCAGCGCCGGATCGCGGCGATCTCGCCTTGGCGTTTGTATATGCTCTCGGCCGGGACGATCCCCCGGACCATGGAAAGGGGATATACCCGGGCGCCGCGGCCGATCACCGTGCCGGGATTGAGAACCGCGCCGCAGCCGATCTCGGCCCCGTCCCCCACCAGAGCGCCGCATTTGTGAAGCCCGGTTTCGATCTTTTCGTCCCCGCAGGAGACGGTCACGGGGGTCTGGTCGCTCTTGACGTTGGATGTGACGGCGCCGGCGCCCATATGGGCGCGGAATCCCAGGATGGAATCTCCGACGTAATTGTAATGAGGCACCTGCACCCCATCGAACAGGATGACGTTTTTCAGTTCGGTAGAATTTCCCACCACCGCGCCGTCCCCCACCAGGGCCGAACCCCGGATAAAAGCGCCGTGGCGCACCTCGGTCCGGCGCCGAGGATGACGTCTTCCCCGATATAGGCGGAATCGAACACCCGGGCGGTCTTGTGGATCCAGACGCCGGGACGGGGGGAGTCGTATTCCTCCCGGGACAACGCGGGACCCAGGGAGCGGATGCAGTCCCGGATGCCCGCGAGGGCCTCCCAGGGATAGGTGACCGCCCGAAGCAAAGAGGCGGCCAAGGTGTGTTCGAGCGAATACAAGGCTTCTGCCGTCAGGTCCGGCCGCATAACGCCACACTCCCCTGAAAATGTCTGGGCGCGGAAACGCCCCGCTGCCGTTCCATTGTACCGCGTCCCCCGCCCGGCGGCAAGACCCGCGGGATAAAATCCGGGATTTCGCCGCTTTTTTCTCACTCTTGCGGATCGGACTGAAACGTTTTATAATAAACAGGACAGGTGAACAACCGGATTGGAGGCCGCTATGAACCTACAGTGGAGACCCTATTACGGCTGGAGTCAGCCGGGGGCGGAGGAAATCCCCCCTCTGAAAAGAAACGCGCTTTTCGTCGGAATCCTGATGCTGGCCTTGGTGGCCGCGGCGATGGTTCTGCCGACGCTGCTGCTCACCCTGCTGGATATGCTGGGCATAGCCGATATGCGGCTCGCGTATTACGGGATGGGCAAAACCGGATACCTCTTTTTTCAAACAGCGGCCTACCTGCTGTATCTCGCGGTGCCGTCCATCGTGGTGGCGTTGATTATGCGCCGGGATCTGCATCCCTTTCCATCCCGCCGCGTCAGGGCAGGGGTGCTGATTCCGTCCGTCATGACCGCGCTGGGCCTGGTGGTGCTGGCGAATCTGGTGGCCAACCTCCTGATGAATATTCTGGCGAGCTTCGGTCTCCCGATGCCGTCCTCGTCCGACACCATGGACAAGACCGTCCTGAACCTGGTGCTGAACCTGATCTCCTCCGCCGTGCTGCCCGCACTGGTGGAAGAGATGGTCTTCCGGGGCTATATCCTCGGGGCGCTCCGTCCACAGGGCGACGGCATCGCCATTGTCTTTTCGGCGGTGCTGTTCGGATTGCTCCACGGCAATCTCCTGCAAATCCCCTTTGCCTTTATTCTGGGCTTGATTTTCGGGTATCTGACGGTTCAGACGGGGTCCATCTGGCCGGCGGTGCTGATCCATTTCCTCAACAACGCCTTTTCGATCGCCCTGGAATACGCCGCCCAGTTTCAGACAGAAGCCGTCGCCGCCAGATTCAGCCTCAACGGGGCGGGATTCACGGTGCTGGCGGTGATCGGCGTGATCGGCGCAGGCCTCCTTTGGACCGGGCACCGGAGAGGGGACACCGGTTCCCAGGCGGTGCTGCGCCCGATCGGCAACGGATTCTCCGCCCTCTCGGTTTCCCGCCGGGTGGGGCTGATCCTGCTCTCCCCGGCCGTCCTGATCAGCCTGATCGGCCTGGTGTTCATCACCCTGACGAACATCGCGGCCGATCTCCTTTGACCGCTGTGAACCGGCCGGAGACAACCCGCTTCACCGAAGCGGACGAAACCTATATGCGCCTGGCTCTCCGTCTGGCCGCGGAAGCGGCCGAGGAGGGAGAGGTGCCGGTCGGCGCGGTCCTGGTGCGGGATGGGACGGTGATCGGCACCGGACGCAACCGGCGGGAAAGCCGGCGCCACCCGCTCGGCCATGCCGAAATCGAAGCCATCGACCAGGGCTGCCGCCGCCTGGGCGGCTGGCGTCTGTCCGGCTCGACTTTATATGTGACGCTGGAGCCCTGCCCCATGTGTGCGGGCGCGATCCTCAACGCCCGCATCGATCGGGTGGTCTACGGCGCGGCGGACCCCAAGGCGGGCTCGCTCGGGTCGGTGACCGATCTGTTCGCCCTTCCGTATAACCACCATCCGGAGGTGGAGAGCGGCCTGCTGCAGCCGGAATGCGCACAGGCGCTTTCCTCTTTCTTTCAAAAACTGCGTAAACAAAAATCCAAGCGGGAGGGAGACCCTTCCGTATAACCGGACGGGCCCCTTTCCCGATCTCCCGCTCGGGACCGGCTGGAATATCCGCCCCGTGTCTCCCAAAGGTATTCGACGACAGAGGAGTGAGCCTATGGCAACGGTCTATCTGGTGGTTCCCTGCTATAACGAAGAGGCGGTTCTGCCCGAGACGGTCCGGCGTCTGACCGACAAAATGAACGGTCTCATCGCCGCGGGGCACGCGGACGAGAACAGCCGGTTTTTGCTGGTGGACGACGGCAGCAAGGACAAGACCTGGGAACAGATTTCCCATTTCTGCGAGGAGAACCGTCTGTGCGCGGGTCTCAAGCTGGCGCATAACCGCGGCCATCAAAACGCACTGCTCGCCGGACTGATGACGGCGCGGGAAAAGGCGGACTGCGCCATCAGTCTGGACGCCGACCTGCAGGACGACATCGAGGCCCTGGATGAATTTCTGGTGAAATTCGAGGAGGGCTGCGACGTGGTGTACGGTGTCCGGAACAAGCGGGATACCGACAGCGTTTTCAAACGCTCCACCGCCCGCGGATTCTATAAAGTGATGAAGATGCTGGGGGTGGACGTGGTATATGACCACGCGGATTACCGCCTGATGAGCCGCCGTGCCCTCGACGCGCTTTCTGAATATCGGGAGGTCAACCTCTTTTTGCGGGGCCTGGTCCCCCTCATCGGATACCGGAGCGACTACGTGTATTACGACCGGCACGAGCGGTTTGCCGGGGAATCGAAATACCCGCTGAAGAAGATGATTTCCTTCGCCCTGGACGGCATCACCTCGTTCAGCGTCAAGCCCCTGAAGCTCATCTCCAACCTCGGTCTGTTGATTTCGGCCCTGAGCATCCTCGGCCTGCTGTATGCCCTGATTTCCTATTTCCTGGGGACCGCCGTAGCCGGATGGACGGCGATCGTCTGTTCCATCTGGCTCCTCGGCGGGATTCAACTGCTCTGCATCGGGGTGCTGGGCGGCTATATCGGCAAGATTTACAGCGAGGTCAAGGCGCGGCCCCGTTTCCGGGTGGAAACCTATCTCGAAAACGGCGAACCCCAGCCTCCCCGGCAGGACCGGCCCTCCGCCTGACGGAAGGCACGCCGTCTGTTTCGAAGCTGTCCTGTCACATGGATTCCGCGCAGTCGAAAACCTCCGGAAGACGGACGTCTTCCGGAGGTTTGTTATCCTTTCAGGGGCTCAGGCGGCCGGGTCGGTGGCCGCCGGGGTTTCAGACGAGGCGCCGTTTGCATCTTCAGCGGCGCCGTACGTGATCCAGCCGTCCTCCCGGCCGATGGCCTCGCGGCAGGCGGTCAAGCCCTCGCTCACCAGGGCCATGGTGCGGTCATAGGAGCGGTTCGCGTAGGTCAGATCGATCTCCGGAATGCCGAACGCGGAACCCCAGTCCTCCACCGTTTTGTCGAGCGGAACCACCTTGTATCCAAAGCCGCTGTCCGACGCGGAATCCCGATACCGGTAGCACCAGGTCGGCAGCACGTCTATCCCGGTGAGTTTGACCACGCCGTCGCTGTATTTGGTGAAGGTGGTCTGGAACAGCAGGCCGTCCTCGGTATGGCCGTTGTCGTTGCAGTCGGTGACATGCTGGTCCCATTTCGTGTCGTTGTACCGGTTGGAGACATCCGGAATGGGGCAGCTCACGTGGTCCTGATAGTTCGCGCTGTTTGAGCGGTTGCCGCCGTACATCGACTCGATCACTTGATTGGAGAGGAAGTTGCCCATCGAATACAGGCAGACCGTCTGGTTGCCGTTGTCAGCCGTGATCAGTTCGAGAGGCTGGATTTTATGAGGATGTCCGCCGATGATGACATCGACCCCCATTTCACACATCTTGTTCGCCACGGCGGTCTGATATTTGTTCGGCGTCAGGAAATATTCATATCCCCAGTGGATATACAGCACGATCGCTTCGGCGCCGTCCGCCTCCATGTCGGCGATCTGCTGTTCCATGTCGGCGTAGAACAGGTCGAGATTGGAATCGCTGAACCGGTTGATGAGGGAATTGGCCGAGGTGTCCTGGCCGTAGGTGTAGTTGACCATGCCGATTTTGATACCGTTGACATCCTTGACCAGATACCGTTTATCCGCCACCGCGCCCCGGGTGCCGATATAATCCATCCCGTTTTCGGTAATCACTTCCCGGGTGGTGATGTATCCCTGGGAACCGGCGTCTCCGGCGTGGTTGTTCGCCAAAAGGCCGAGGTCATACCCTGCGCCCGCCACCGCGGTGATCAGAGAGGGCGGAATGCGGAACTGCATCTCCGGGGTGTCGAATCCGGAGCGGGAGATGGCCAGTTCCACGTTGATCGCGGCATAATCCACTTTCTGAACATACGGAGAAACCAGGGAGAACATCGAGGTGAAATCGTACGTGTTCCCCTCCTGTTTGGCGGCCCGGAGAACCGGCTTATGGATCAGGATATCCCCCGAACTGCCGATGGTGGCCGTGGCCACCGGCACCGGCCCGGGCGGGTCGGTCGGCTGGGTTGAGGAAGGCGAAGCGGCCGGCTCGTCTGCGGAACCGGCGGGCCCGCCGACAGGGATCCGGCGTATGACCGTGACGACGCCGACCGCCACCAGCGCCAAGCCCAGACACAGGCAGAGCGCTAATACTCCTACGAGAATTTTCCGCCGTCTCCGGCTTTTTCGAGACCGTTTGACCGCCATGCCAACACCATCCTACCTTATTTGGAATGCCCGCAAATCCACCTGTTTATACCCCGCCGCCGGAGCGTCCCTCGGATCGGCGGGTTTCCCGCCTATTGTACAATACGCGGACAGGCCGTGTCAACGAATGCGTGCGATTTCCCCCAAAAACTTCCGGGCTTCTTCCGATCATCCGCCGGGGAAAGGAGGTCCCCGAGGGTTGTCCTGCGCGGGGCGATATGGTATACTGCAAGAAGAGGGATGTCTTCATACTGAAAAGAGGAGGAATTTGCGGCATAACAAAGCAAAAAAAGCGCATATTGTGGATCGGTATCCCGGTGGGATGCGTGCTGCTGGCGGCGGCCTGCCTGCTGTTCGTCTGGAGGAACGGACAGGTTCAAAAAACGCGGTACGGCGCCGACTACACCGCCGCGGGTTACCAAGCGGCGAGAGGGGCGGGACGGTATACGCCGGTCTCGCTCCGGCAGGCGGTCGGCGATACGGAACTCACCATCGAAGAAATTTACGCCGACCGCAAGCAGGTGTGTATCCGGTACACGGTTTCGGATGGGGCGGCCCCGCTGTCGGGGGATCCCTCATCCTACCTTCTGGCCGGCCGGTGCCGGATTGAAATCGACGGCGTGCCGTACGAGAAGGTACAGGACACCCGGACGGGCGCGGCGGTGGAAAACGGCCGGTACGAGGCCTCCCTGCTCCTCGACGCGGCCGATTACCCGGCGGATTTCTCCTTCAGCGAAACGCCGCGGCTGGTCCTGACGGTGACGGATTATCCCGGGCTGCAGGGCGAAACGGCGCTGGAGGACGGGGCCGCCTATACCGTGCTGGTCAACGGCCGCCCCCTGTTTGAGAGCGTGTATTGACCCGCCTATGCAACACCCGCCGGACTGTCCTTCGCGGACGGCCCGGCGGGTTCTTTTTACGGAATAGTTCTTTTAAGGGCGACTCTCCGCAAGGAGGCCACCCTTCATCTGTAGGGTTTCCTATTCCACAAAGGCGGTCACAAGGGTCCGCCCCGTTCTTTTCGACTCAGGCGGCCCGGATAAAACTGGTTAGACGCCCTGTACCGGGATATCGAACGGAGGGACACCGCCTGCACCGAACGGGTACGGGCCGGGGCGGGAATGCGGAGCCGGGCATCCGCGCCGACGGGGTCATCCGCGGCCTTTTTACACAGAGGGGGCCCCCTGCCCTTCCAGATACGCCCGCAGGGTATCGTCCCGCTCACACCGGCCCATATAGCAGGCCGCCTCCCCGCCGGGAGGCTCTACCCGCAGGCCGTATCGGTTTTCATCCAGTCTGCACACCGTCAGCCGTGTGCAAACATCCCCCGGCGCGTAGGAAGGGCCGGGTTTTATACACGTTGCGGGGAAATCAAAGACCAACGCCTGAGACGGGGATGGGAAGGCATCCGCCGGTTCCCGGGAGGCAAACAGGGCGGCCGCCTCTTCCAGCAGATGCTTTTTGACGGGTTCATCCCCTATCCGGCCGACCGGCTCCCCGTTTTCGGTTTGATAAACTGCCGCATGATAGACGCTCATGGGTGAGAATTCCGGAAGCGGCCTTCCGTCGGCGTCGGCGTACTGGAACCGCAGCACGCCGCTGAAATCCCTCTCCACCTCAATGGCATAGCCGAGATAGGAGGTCCCATTCACCGCGAACTGTTCCTGCTTGCGGGGCTGAAGGGGCTGGCCTTCCTCATCCCGCAGGGTAACGGATACGGCCTCGTCCGCATTCCAGCCGGTATAGCAGCCCACGACCGCATAGCCGTCCGGGACGGCCGCCGGCTGCACGGGAAACAAGGCGGTTTCAAAATGGGCGGGCGTCCACCAGAAAAGCCGCTTCTCCAAAACCCGAATGTCGAAAAACGGATCCGGATCGGTTCCGGAATTCAGAACCGCCCCGTAAAAATCCGCGCCCTCGTACTCAAAGCAAAAGGTTTTGCCCAGCGCCCCCTCCTGATCCCGGTAGGACACGACAGAGGCATAGACGGGCGTGTCCATCCGGAAAGATTTGACATACCCGTATCCCACCGCGCACACCGCCAACATGCCGCACCCGATAAGCCCCGCAATCACCAGCCGCTTTGTCCGAACCCGTTTCATCTCCCTCTCCTCCTCTAAAAGTCGGATGAAAACCGGAAGGTCCCTCATGATAAGAGGCGTCCCTCGCCCAACAACCGGCCCGCATACACAGATCCAGTGGTTGAGCCGCATCCCCTTTCTGTACGCATTTGAAAGGGGGCTTATCACCAATGGACCGAAGCCCCTGTCGGATGTGACACTTTTCCCATGAATTCCAGAGAAATTATACTATATTTTGCTAATATATTCTATATTTTTCTAATGTATTCTGATTTTCTTTCCTGTCGTATTCAGAAGCTCATGTTCTCCCCTTCGAGGCGCCTGCGGTTCGCCGGGTTTTCGTCCCGTGTCTCCAGGCGGCCCTCCTCTATCCGGCCGCCTATCGGGGAGGCGAGGCAAAGAGACAGCGCCGCACGGTATACATCGGATAGATCGAAAAGCAGGCGGGCCACCAATAGCGGCCCGCCTGGATTTTCAAAGGGGCCGCTGCAAAGGAATCCCTTTGCAGCGGCCCCTTTTCTGTTCTTTTATCGGCCGGCTCCCGGTTTATCCCGGACCGGCGGCCGGAAAACGCTGCAGGAAGGCCGGCTGTCTCCCGGAACTCGAAGAGAGGCACACAGCCGCTTTCCCGTCCGGCGGACAGACCACCTTACCAGTCGATGGCGTCCAGCGTTTCCAGGCTGGTCCGTGCGCATTCCAGCGGCGACAGGCCGAGGCTCGGCTCATCCTGTTCCACCACGAACCATTTGGCGCCGGCACGTTTTCCCGCCTCCAGGAGGGACGGGATATTCTGCATGCCGTGTCCCAGGGGACGGAAAGCAAAGGAACCCTCGTTGTCCGCCGGGGTTTTCTCGCTTTCCAGCCCGATCAGGTCATACATATGGGCGGGCTTATGGCCCTTGAGCACAAAGTCCTTGAGATGCACCACCGGCGCGCGCCCGGCGTATTTGGCGAGATAAGCGGCGGGATCCTCTCCCGCGACGTTGACCCAGCAGGTGTCGAGTTCTGTCTGCAGCAGGGAGGGGGAAACCCGCTCATAAAGCAGATCCAGCCCGTACTGCCCTTCCACCTTCTGGAATTCGAAATCGTGATTGTGGTACAGCAGGGTCAGCCCCGCCCGGTTGGCGGCCTCGCCCAGCACCGCCACTTTGTCGATCATCTCGAAGAAGCGGTCGTGGCCGGGCCGATAGGCCTCCTCCAGATACGGCACCGCGATATAGGAACAGCCGGCCGCAGCATACGCCTGCATCACGCCGTCCGGATCCGCCGTCATCTCGGCATAGGGAACATGGGCGCTGACCACCGCCAGGCCCACGGCCTCCGCAGCTTTGCGGACATCCTCCGGCTTCCGGCCATACAAGCCGACGAGCTCCACGCCGTCGTATCCCATATCCTTGACCGCCCGCAGGGTCCCTTCAAAATCCTGGTCTATATCGCCCCGCACCGAATACAGTTGCAGGGCCACCGGCAGGGTGCGCTTTTTCTCCATATCGGTTCCTTCCTTTCTTTCCGCCGCCCGGCGGGCGGTAGATTTCAATGGCTCTTCCATTCCCTGCCATTTTACTCCATGTCGGAGGAAAAGGCAAGGGGAACCGGCGGATTTTCCCCGCCGGATTTCAGGAATTCTCCCGCATGTCGCCCGCATCTGTATCTGGAGCATCCGGCTTCTTCCATTCACGGCGCAGCCCCAAGAGGATAAGAAGCGATAACGCCGCAGCGAGAATCGAGGTGCCCGCGAAATTCAGCCAGATCCCGGTCAGGCCCAGCGGCCACAGCGCCCCCACCAAAATCACAGGGAAAAGCAGCGCAGTCGACACCGAAATCAAAGAGGCAGGCAAGGGCTTTTCGATCGCCAGCATATAGCTCTGGGTCGCAAAAGAGAACCACCGGGTGATATAGGTCAGGCTGAAAAGCCGCAGCGCGTGGGCAGACAGATCCAGGATTTCCCGTCCAGCGTCGGCCACAAACAATTTTGTGATCGGCTCCGGGAAACCCGCGATGACCAAAACAGAGAGCAGGGAAACGATACCGCTCGCCGTGAAACAGCATCTCTCAATCGCCCGCACCCGGGAATATTTCTGCGCGCCCCAGTTGTATCCGACGGCGGGCTGGAGAGAATCACACATGCCGTACAGAAGCGGTTGAATAAATCCATCCGCAAACATCAAAACGCCATACACAGAGACAGCCGTCTCTCCACCCAGGCGCACCAGGATTGCGTTCATCAGAATCGAGGTGATCCTGCCGGCGATGTTGTTCAAAAAATTCGGGCTGCCGCACGAGACGATTTGCTTTATCATCTTGCCGGTAAAACGCGGCCGGCAGAACCGGAGCAGCGCCTTTCCCCGTAAAAAGGGAATAAACGCGATTACGGCGCAAATCAGCATGCCGGAACACGTGGCCAAAGCCGCCGCCCAGATCCCCCAACGGAATACGCCAAGAAATAAAAACTCCAATACGGCAATCAACGCCGACATCAGGATATTCAGAAACATACTGCCGCGGATATATCCACAGATCCGCAGGTAATTGTCCATAGCAAAGACAATCGTCGTCACCGGGGAACAAAGCGCGTAGACCCGCAGATATTGGACCGCCAGGGCGGCGAATTCGCCTTCGGCCCCCATCAGCCGGATCAGCAGCGGAGCGGAGACAAACAGCGCGCCCCCAATCAGCACACCGGCGCCGACAATCATGAGACAGGCGCATGTGAAGATGTTGTGGGCCTCCCGCTCCTGCTTTCTTCCCAGGCAGACTGAGATGGGGACGGCCGACCCAACGCCAATCAGATCCGCCAGCGAAAAGTTAATGATGACAAACGGCATGGCGAGATTGAGGGCCGCAAAAGCCGTTGCCCCCAAAAACTGGCCTACAAAGATGCCGTCAAGCGTTTGATATAACGCAGAGGCCAGCATACTGACCGCTCCGGGAAAAGCTGCCAGAAAGAAGAGCTTAAGCGGCGGTGTTTTTGAGAACAGCGCGGTGGAACTCATACAACGGTGGTCTTCCTTTCTATATGAAATCGATGGG
>USDZ01000046.1 GCA_900553525.1 uncultured Oscillospiraceae bacterium | reverse complement strand
GATTTTATCGCCAATGTATCCCATGAATTGAAAACGCCTCTGGCTGTCATTCAAAACTACGGCACCATGCTTCAGCAGCCGAACTTATCGGAAGAAAAGCGGCTGGAATATGCCAAAGCCATCACCGACACCTCTCGCCGGCTCGCAAATTTAATTACGAACATTTTGAAACTGAACAAGCTGGAAAATCAGCAGATTTATCCCAAGGTGGAAACTTACGATTTGGGAGAACAGCTTTGTGAATGCCTGCTCGCCTTTGAAAAGGCCTGGGAAGATAAGAATTTGGAAATTGAAACAGACGTGGAAGAGGAAGTGCTGGTGGACGCGGATGCGGAGCTGCTCTCTTTGGTATGGAACAATCTGTTTTCCAACGCCATCAAATTTACGGAACCGTACGGCAGGGTATCCCTTTCTCTGAAATCTGAAGGGGAATTCGCCGTCGTACAGGTAGCGGATACCGGCTGCGGTATTTCTTCGGAGGTTGGTAAACACATCTTTGAAAAGTTTTATCAAGGGGATACTTCTCATGCCACACAGGGTAACGGTCTCGGGCTTGCTCTGGTTAAACGGGTCATGGATATTATGGGTGGAGACATCACCGTCAGCAGTGAGGTGGGAACAGGCAGTACCTTTACGGTAAAGCTCAGGAGGGAGTCAAATGGAACACCTTAAAGCAGTCTTGAAAAAATTATTCTTCCTTCCTCCCCTGCCGACGGTTCTAATTGCCGTGCCTTCCTTTATTTTTGTCTTTGTCATACTTGGCACAGGAGACCACTCCGTTTTCTCTTATTTGGCGTATATTCTCTCGGCCTATGCGCTGGTTATCACCGTAACGGGGATATCCGGCGTTATTGAAGCGACACGCAATGGAATAGAAGAACTGCCACTGGTAAAAAGGGTTCGCAGCACATCTCTTGGGAACCGTCTGCTTGGTGATGCCGTTTTTCGCTCGGAGGTCTCCCTTTACGGCGGCCTGTTTGTCAATCTTTTGTATGTAGCGCTGAACCTGTTTTCCGGGATCCGGTATCGTTCTACTTGGTTTATCGCTCTTGCGTTTTACTACACTCTACTGTCGGTTATGCGCGCAGTACTTGTCCGATACGTCCACCGCAGACCGGTAGGCCAGGATATTTCGGCCGAGTTTCAGCGCTATCGGGCCTGCGGTATTATTCTGCTTTTGATGAACCAGGCTCTGGTCGGCATTATCGTCTATATGGTGACACAAAACAGGGGGTTTTCCTATCCCGGCTTTATGATATACGCCATGGCAATGTATGCTTTTTATCTTACCATTTCAGCGATCATCAATGTAATTAAGTATCAGAGACGCGGCAGCCCTATCTTATCGGCGGCAAAGGTTATCAGCCTGACAGCCGCACTTGTTTCCATGCTTTCGCTGGAAACCGCCATGCTCGCTCAATTTGGAAATGATGAGCCAGAGTTTCGCCGCATCATGCTCGCAGCTTCCGGCGGGGTTATTTGTGCAATCGTCCTGACCATGGCGATCTATATGATTGCCCGCTCTACAAAACAGCTTCAAAAATTAATGAATAACAATTCGGAAACATAAGTTTATTCTTTCAAAAATAATCACCCAGTATGATAAAGATATCCTGTTCATCAGAAAGGAAGATTGGTTATGGAAAACAGGAAAGATACGTTCAACTATACCTATTCAGCCAAGCAGCAGGAAGAGATTCGCAATATCCGAAAGAAGTACCTGCCCCAGGAGCCAGAAGAAGACAAAATGGAGCAGCTGCGGCGGTTGGATCAGGGCGCCACGAAAAAGGGCGCAATTATCTCCATTGTTATGGGAGTCATGGGATGTCTGCTTTTGGGGGTGGGGATGTGTTGCACCATGGTTTGGATGGAACAGCTTTTTATCCCCGGTATCATTATCGGGCTGATCGGAATTGCAGCTGTGGCTGTTTGCTATCCGCTGTATACCCGCATTACAAAAAAAGAACGCGAAAAGATCGCTCCGCAGATTTTAAAGCTGACCGAAGAGCTCTCGAAGCCGGAATGAAAGAAAACAGACTGGGCGGCAGGGATTTTCCTGCCGCCCAGTCTGTTATTGTTATAGCCGATTTTATTCATATGCATCATCATGCGGGAACGCGTGCTTATCTGGCCATTCGAGAAAGAGCCTGCCACCACTTTCCCATACGAACGCTTACTCCCCCATTCGTGCTCTTATCCGCTTTCCGTTCTCTGTAATATTAACCTACATGTTTGGACTATGAGGAATATTCTCTAGTGGAAGCCGAAAAAAGCGCGGACGGTTCAGATAGTGGTACGATCCTGCTCCATCAGATGGGCAAGTGCTTCAATCGCGATATCGGCAGAAGTGTCCGCCCCTGCGGCCCGAACATTCGGCAAACCAGCCTTTTCCCGCTCCTGATTCCAGAGGGCCTGGAGTACGCAGCCCGCCCGCAAGCCTTTTGCCGCCGCCACCACGAAAAGCGCAGCCGATTCCATCTCGGAAGCCAGACATCCCCCTTTTATCCAGGCACTCCAGGCATTCTCCAGTTGCCAGGACACCGGCGAGTCCTCCGGACTGTGCTGTCCGTAAAAGGAATCTTTGCACTGCACTACGCCGACATGAACCGTCGCCCCCCATTTCCTCGCCGCCGCTGCAAGGGCGCCTGTCACTGTAAAATCCGCTACGGCCGGAAATTCCACCGGCAGATATTCCCGGGAGGTCCCTTCCATCCGGATCGCCCCCGTTGCCACCACAACATCGCCGCCTTGTACCGTGAGCGCCATACCGCCGCATGTGCCCACCCGGATCAACGTCTTGACCCCGCAGCGCGCGAGTTCTTCCACACAGATAGCGGTCGACGGTCCGCCGATTCCATGTGAGGTCACCAGTACCCTTTCGGCGTCTATTTGGCCCGACCAAGTGGTGAATTCCCGGTTCTGCGCTTCAAAACGGGCACCGTTCAGTCTCCGCGCAATGGATTCTACCCGTCCCGGATCGCCGGTAATGATAGCGTAAGCCGCCCCCTGCCCCGGTGTCAGGCCAATATGAAAGAGTTTTTCTCGATTAAAATCCATCATGGCACGCATTCCCCTTTATGCTTCCGATTTTGTATTCAGTATATCACATGCCGGTCACTACGAACAAACCAAAACAACAGATTTCCCCAAAACACATGAATTTCCGCAGAAGTCAGGCCGGCACCTTATGGATGCCGGCCTGATTTCATAGAAAACGATTTTCCGATAAGCTCAACATTCTCCATTTTTTCCTTTAAAAAGTGAAATATGTTCACTGTTTTTGGACGAATTTTGAACGTTGATTTTCACAGCGGTTCCAGATTGTCTACGGAACATTTCATCTGCAGCCTAACCGTCCGGCAATCCTGTTTCTCTGTAAATGGCCAGATTTAGCCCGATTTAGCCTCCATTGGCGATTTTTCCGGCCTCCAGCAAGCAGGCGCAACCAGTTTGCATTGAGACGATATTTTTAATTTAAATACCTCTTGTCTTTCAAGAAATTGTGTGATATAATTTCACGCGACAAAATGGGTTTTTCGACCAAATTCCCCTATTCCCAAATCTGCCTTCCCTGCTGGACATCTCGGATCAAGCCGCAAATCTCTTCGATTGTACCGGCATATCGAATCCCCAACCTTTGGTAGGGAACCACGATGTCGAATAGTTCTTCAATCGCCACGATAAGGCTGATACAGTTGAGGCTGTTTAGTCCGAGTCCACGTAGATTCTCCCCGGCCGGTACTGTTTCCCAATCGTAAGGGCCCACGATCTCCCCCAGCAGCCTGCGCACCTGCGTTTCCACATCCATGTTCTTCATCGACTCCTCTCCCGCAGCAACTTTCCCGAAGCGTTTCTCGGCAATGTTTCCACCAATTCGAAATCGTCGGGATACTGATAGGGAGATAACCGTTTCCGACAAATTTCCCACAGATCCTTTTTCGTCAAACCAGGGGCCACCGCTTTTAGATAAATTCGTTGTCCCGCTGTTTTGTCCGGCTTTCCAAAGGCCATCACATCCACGATCCCGCTTTCCATCCGCAGTGCATTCTCGATTTCCTGCGGATAGATATTGATGCCGGCCCGAATGATCAGATCATCCCGCCTGGAACGGATATACAAGCGTCCATCGGCATCGATTTCCGCCACGTCGCCGGTATGCAGCCATCCATTTTTGAGAACCCGTTCGGTTTCCTCCGGACTTCGGTAATACCCTTTCATCTGGCTTTCTCCGCGGAGAAGAAGTTCCCCTTCTACGACGGTGTATTCCCAGCAAGGAAGAGGCACCCCAACGGAATCCGGAATTTGATCGAACAGCGAGGGAGGCAGATAACTCACCCGCGGTCCTGCCTCTGTCAACCCGTACACATGGTAGATGGCGGTCTCCGGCATGGCCTGACGCATCCGAGCGGCTATGCCTGGGGTCAGGCACTCCCCGCTGACTGCTGCGCTTTTGAGCGGCAAGACCCGGCCGCGGCGGATTGCCGCCCCGCATAATTGGTAAAAAAGGGTCGGAGTAGCGCAAAGCACCGCTGTCTTTTCTGTCTGGATGGCATCGAGCAGGCGAACGGGATGAAATTCACCGCCGTCGAACACGATGTCCACCCCCTTGGCAAGGGAAAGGAAAAACTCGCCCATGAGTACCGCGCAGTGATACAGCGGCCGGACGATTCGGATCGGTCCTGGAATGTGGAAATACCCCTCCACCGCAAGCAGGTTCACCAGCAGTCCCGCATCGGTGAGCATCGCCCCCTTTGGTATCCCGGTCGTTCCGGAGGTGTACAGAATCAGCCGAATGCCTTCCAGCGTTTCTTCGTCGGTCATCGGCTTTCCCACCGTGAGCGCTCCTTTTTCGGTCAGGATACAGGATAAACCCGCCGCCTGTTGAATTCTTTTCACATGAGCCTCGCCATAACGCGTCGAGAGCGGAACAGCCGTTTTCCCTGTCGCCATACAGGCCAGCAGCAAACGGGCCGTATCGAGATCCGATCGGCAAAGGATGCCATACAGACGGCCTGTCAGCGTGCGTCCGATTTCTTCCGCCTGTTGGAATAGTTCCCCAAAAGTCAGAATCCGCGCTTTATCCCGTACTGTTCGATCGGGATGCTCGCTGACCCTCTCGCGCAGATAGGTATACAGGCTCATCTTTGGAATCCCCTTTCCCGTGTGGCATGAGAGATCCCCGTCCGTCAATCCCCGGTTTCCCGATGCCTCTCCAAGAGTACATATAGATCGTCCACTTTTTGAAACGATTCCGGATCCAGTTCCTCTTCCGTCAAGGTGATGCCGAAAGCTTCTTCCAACGCCACGAGAATTTCCACCAATCTCAGGCTGTCGACGCCGAGATCCTCTCGGAGCCGCTGCCCTCTTTCAGGAGAATCGCTCCAAGTGTGATCCCGAAGCAAGTCGTTAATTTGTTCTTCCCTTGTTTTCATCTTTATCCTCCTAACCGCGACCGCAGTTCGGTCATGAGTGCGTTATCTATCCGCGCCAGTTCCTGCAGTAGTCCGTAAAATTGGGAAGGAGGGATCCCGCGCTTGAGATGATAATATTCCGACAAGGCATAAAGGCGCTCGATTTCCGGCTGTCTGTCCCGCATAAACGCCATATCCAATCCCCAATTCTCATAATAAACTACCGTGCGGCAGCGCAGCTGTTTGTATATACCGACCATATCCCTCAGACGGCTTCCCACATCGGAAATTCCATCGAGATCCTGCTCATAGAACCAAAAGGGCGTGTGATTTTCCGGTTTAAACAGCCGACCAGTCCAACACTGCCGTCGGTCTTCCTTGGTCAAAGGCCGGCATAAACGAAGGTAAAATCCATCCCCCGCATACACGTTCTGGAGCTCTCCAGTCGTCAGCGTTACCGTCTTGTCCGGAATGTCGTTGATGACCGTCCAGTTTCCTTCTGTACAGGAGAGCCGGACGTAATGATCGTCGCGGAAGCCCCGCGCCATCAATACGTTCTTGGTAAATTCCGGGGAAACCAAAATCAAGACGGCCTCCTGTTTTGCCTGCCCCTCCAGTTCGTCGAGCCAAGCCGAAAGTTCCTGTTCCCGTTTTTCAAAGGCCAGCACGCCCCTTTCCTTCAGGTCGTCCTGGATTCTCTTCACACGGTCGAAATAGGCGGGACGCATTCCCTGGATCACCATAAAGAAGAAAAGTTCCTTGAGCGGAACGGCGCTGTTGTAATACAACGGCGCCACCTCAATCCCCTGCTGCCGCAGAAACGCCAATACCTGATTTTCCACACAGGACAATCCGTACAATCCTTCAAACATAGCGTAATACCCCGGCCACCGCTTTTTTGACCCGCTCGAAACTTTCCTCTTCCGCAAGGTCAGTAGGGATCCGGATACCATCGTTTTTCGCAGCGATCTCCTGATATTCTCCGCGCAGACGGTACTGGAGCGGCAGATCAATATACCGGTCTCGTTCACTGGCGCGGCACCGGACCCTTCGGACGGCGGTATCCACGTCCACATCCAGAAAAAACGCGAGATCGGGTTTCGGGATACTGGCGGATATCTCGTAAATCCATTTGTCCTTCTCATAGCCTCTGGCCCTCAAATTGGCCAGACAGGAATAAAAATACCGGTCGCTGATCACAATCTCCCCCCGATCAAGACGAGGGCGGATCACCCGGTTGGAATGCTGCACGCGATCGCTGGCACAAAACAGGGACAACGCCCGGTAATCGTAAGCGTCGTGAACCGGCGAATCCATATAGGTTCGGAATATATCCGATTGCCGAACCATGTCGGTCGGCTGTTTTGTCAGAAACACCGGCAGTTCCAGATCTTCCAAATACCGCGTCAGCCTGCGGATGAGGGTACTTTTTCCGCACCCGTCCAGTCCGCAGAAAGTGATTAAAACACCGGGGGTATTATGCGGTTGCATTCGCAACGTCATATAGCTTCTCCTTTCGGCGGCCGCAGAAAATCCACTCGTCAAAGGCCATATTATGGCGGAACATCCGACCGTCCGAAGGACGATAGATCCTCCCCAGCCGGTCCATATCCCAGGGTTTCAGCCTTTCAAGGACGCTGTCCAGGACCGGGTGGCGCATGGAAAAGAGTTCCCGCGTATGGTAAAAGGAATACGCACACTCTCCCCGCAGGCCGCAGGCCTCGGCTCTTTCCAAAATCTCTTTGGCCAGCTTCCCGTCCAAGTCCTCTCTCAACAGTAGATAAAGATCGCTGAATTTATACAGGGACAGATCTCGGCCCATCTCCACCCAGTTGTAGATACTAGCCTCTTTGTAGAGATGGGCGCATAAATGCAGCAGGAAATCCGCCGGAGCCAGGGTATATAGCGGTGCATCAGCCGTGTCGATCCGCGCCTGCCGTTTTTCCAACAGCCGTGCGACAGCGCCGGAATCCTTGGCTTGATAATCCAGCGTGAAATTGATGTCAATCTCCCAATACGGCATCCCCGGCAGATCCACTTTCCGGACAAAAGGCACGGTTTCACCGCGGTTCATCCGTGAGGAGATGATCTCCCGCCTCGTGGCCGGCCGAAATTGTCCTCCGCGCAGATATCCCTGCACAAATCCATTTTCCCGCAGCAGATCGGATAGGGCGGGGATATCGCCTGCCCGGATAAGTATATCCATATCGTTTGAGGTTCTCAGCCCAGCCGGATACCGGCTGACGAGCAGTCCCCCCTTGAGAAGAGCATAGGGAAAGGACGCCTGCCTCAGCATATTCCCGAGCTGGTCGAGCAAACGGCGGTAACTGCCGGTGCGCACCCGGTTTTGCTCATAGACCGCTTCCAGCGCACTGCGGAACTCTCGATTAACCGAAGATAGGAGGCCTGTATTTTGCAGGGTGTAATAAGCCGCTCCGCCCATCCGGTTGAAAAGGAGGTGACCCAAAACATATGGATAGTCCAAGCTCGCCTCCATCCATACCCGAAGTTTCTCCGGATCGGCATCTTGAAACCGGCAGAGTTCCAAGATATATGCGTTTTCCCTCTTCATTCCGTTCTCCCTTCGTCCATGGCCAATTTTCGGTAGAAAGCGTTACGTGCATAGAGTTCCTGATGGGTTCCCGCATCGAGGATCCGTCCGTCGTCCATGACCACAATCCGCTCCGCTCTTACAACGGCAGACGGCTTATGGGAAATCACCAGAAGCGTCGCTTGCTCCGCCGCTGCACGGACCGATTCATTGACCCGGTCCTCCGACATTTTATCCAGAGAACTGGTCGCCTCGTCGAACACAAGCAGGCGGGGCTGCCGCAGAATCGCCCGGGCGATGGTCAACCGCTGTCGTTGTCCCCCTGACAAACGGACGCCCCTTTCTCCAATCTCTGTATCCAGCCCCTGTGGAAGGCCGACAACAAATTCCCGGATATTGGCCTTTTCGCAGGCATCGAGCAGTTCCTCTTCAGTGGCGTCTTCTTTGGCAATGAGGAGATTCTCCCGGATACTCATATCGAACAGGTAGCTGTCCTGCATAACCATACCGATCTGCCGGTAAAGCGAATGGCGCCGGAATATCGACGCCTCCTGGCCGTCGTAACGGATGGACCCCGAATCTGGGCGATAGAGAAGCAACAGGAGTTTGGCGAGTGTCGTCTTGCCGCAGCCGCTGTGCCCCACCAAAGCGGTATACCCACCTGCCTCTATCTGTAAAGAGACGTCGCGTAAAACGGGTTCCTCCTGTTGGTAGCCATAGCCGACATTTTGGGCTTCGACCGCTCCCACAAGCGGTTGTTCTATCTCCCCGTCCGTCTCATTTCCCAACGAAAGGGTGTCAAACACCCGGCTGTAAAACGGAGCATTGGTTCTAAGCTGCGCATTTTTGCCGCTGACCGCATCCAGAGAAGTAAACAACAGGGAAAAATACTCTCCAAATAAAATCAGCTGCCCCACCGTGATCTGGCCACGGATAACAAAAAACGAACCGATGATATACACAAGCACCTTGGTCAAATAATTGGCTTTGAAATCGTTGAAAATTTCAGCGTAAAGCCAATATCGGATCCAACGGTATCCCAAATCCGCCAGGCGTTTGCGGTATATCCGGTAACGGCCGATAAACGTCTCTTCTGCGTGTTGAATTTTGATTTCTTTCCAATACTGAAGCGAATCGTGGGTAAAAGAGGCATAATTTTGGCTGACATTTCGAATGTCCTCGTTGACCTTCCCTGTTCCCCGCCCGATCCAGGCGTTGAGAAGAAAGACCAACGGAACCGTCAGAGAACAAAGCAGAGTCATCAGCCAACTCATCCGCAGCGTGAGCACCAGTGTGACGGCAATCGTGACGATATGGAACAGGTAATCGACCACCTGATCCTTGATAAAGCTGCCAAGGCTGTCCACATCGTCCATCAGCCGCATCTTCCAGTCACCGGGTTTTTCCTTCTCAAAGGTGGCCAGAGGCAGCCGCTGATAAGCATTCCAAATATCGGTGCGCAACGAAAGGGTAAAACGGTTGAGCAGTCGGTTGCTCACGCCCAGCGTCGCGGCATCCAGCAATAGGCGGCAGAGATATACCGCGACCAGTCCCAGAACCACCTGATAGAACACCGCCATCTGTCTTTCCCGCATTACGTCGTCGACGAGGATCTGGAAAAACACCGGGTTGATCAAAGACAGCGGAATCGCCGCCGCGCTACATAGAAGCATCATCGCGATCAGCCATCGGCATTCACGGGCATAAGGCCTTATCCGGCGGAAGATTTCCAAACGGCCGAGTCTCATGCCGCTCCCCCCTTTCCAAAAAGACGGCGGTAGGTGGCCGACTGCGCCTGCATTTCCTCGTGAGAGCCCATGGCCTCAATTTCCCCGCCGCTGACGACGATGACCTTACTGCAGCCCCGAATGGCCGAAAAACGGTGGGACACAATCACCACGGTAATGTCCTTATCCAGGTTCATGAGTTCCTCCGCCACCTGTTCCTCCATGTCCACATCGAGTGCGGAAGTTGCCTCATCGAGCAAAATCAGGGAGACATGTCGCAGTAGCAGACGCGCAATCATCAGACGCTGCTGCTGTCCTCCGGACAGCCCACGGGCGTTTCCACCGATGCGTTCATCCAGACCGGCGGGCATACAGCGGATCAGCTCTTCCAGTCCCACCCGCCGCAAAGACTCCCAAAGCGCTTCATCCGTACCCGGCCGTCCAAGGAGCAGATTCTCTCTTACTGTCCCTTCAAACAGGCGGATATCCTGTGACACCACCCCGATTCGGCTGCGCAGATCCGCCAGGGAAAAGGCGCCGGCATCTTCTCCATTGATCCGTACAGAGCCAGACCATGGTGTATATAGGCGCAAAAAGAGGTCCATGATGGTGGTCTTACCGGCGCCGCTCGCTCCGACAATCGCTACCTTATCCCCTTTATGGATGGTAAAGGACACGTCCTGCAGCACCGGCTTGTCCTCATACCCAAAAGTGACGTGGTCAAATTCCACCTGTTCCACCGTGGGAAGCGGCTGCCCGACCGATTCTTCCTCCTCGGTATTCAACACCTCATTGACCCGGTCGACACTGACACGGCGCAGATACCAATCGAGATAGATCCGCAGCATCCAATTGAATTTCTTGTGCATCAGCGCCACGTAATCGATAACGGCCAAAAACTGTCCGACCGTCATGCTGCCGCCGTAAATCAGCTTGGCCGAGTAGCCGTAAATGATAAGAGAGGTCATGAGATTGACAAGATAGATACCTTTGTTGACCAGAAAATCCATCCAGCGGACACGGTTTCCCAAGATGATGAGTTTGCGCAGCGGTTTGATCACCTGACTCGATGCCCATCGTTCGGCGCACAGAAGCCGGATCTCCCGGAATCCTTTTAAGATCTCGAACAGGCGGCCGGTAAAAGCCCCGGTGACTTCCCGTTGACTCCGGCCATATCGTTCGGTCAGACGGCCGCACAGACGGGTCATGAC
>USDZ01000045.1 GCA_900553525.1 uncultured Oscillospiraceae bacterium | reverse complement strand
ATGTTGAATCTGTGATATTATTACGCTCTGGAAAGATGATCGGACAGGGTCAGAATCCGTTTGGCCCGCTCGTCAATCTCCCGGGAATAGCCATAGCGGTCGTTGTATTCCTGAATGTCCTGGGCGGCGGCGCGGATGGCCTCGAAGCCGTCCCGCATCTCGCGGAACCGCTTGGCCAATCCCAGGCGCTCCTCCATCTCAAGCAGCTGGGCCTCGGCCCGCTTGATGGAATCGCGCACCCCCTGGCGGGTGATCCCTTCGTTTTCCGCGATTTCCGACAGAGACAGGTCGTTGTCGTAATACAGTTCGACCACATCCCGCTGTTTTTCGGTCAGCATGTCGCCGTAAAAGTCGAATAACAGCGCGATTTCCAGGTTTTTCGCCATGACCAGCCTCCTTTCGCCGCAATCCGGGCCCCGCAAATCAAAGGAAAAACGCCCGGATAGTTCCAAGCGTTTGCTGTAAAGGGAAATGCTTTACACGTATTATACACGACGACCGGCGCTTTGTCAAGAGCCGGCCGCTTGGTTTTTCGTCAAATTTTGCCTTTCCCGCCATGAAATATTTTCCATATCCCGCAAAGGCCTTTCATTCGAGCTTGAAGTCGTCTTCCTCGAAATGCCCGGGGCCCTTGGGACGGGAAGGTGCCCGGCGAAGGGGATCGTAATCGAAATGGCGGCAGTGGTGGTATAAAGGCATGACCCCTTTCCGGCTGCACAGCACAGCGTTTCCGTCCGAAGAGCGGCGACCGTATGCGCACACCTCACAGGCAGGGGAAATGGTGTTTCCATAAAGCTTGCGGCGCACGATGCCGCCTCCTCTTCTGAATTGTTGCGCAGCGGCCCCCGCCGCCGTCTTTTTCATATTCCAACCCCAGTATAGCAGAAACGCTGTCGAAAATCCACGGTTATTTCCGATTTTCCCGGATTTGCTTCAAACCGGCGGTCGTCAGCAGAAGCATCCCGCACATGATCAGAAGCGCTGCCGACGCCACAACGGAACCGGAAAGCGGCTTGACCAACGCCCCGGTCGAAGATTTCCAGACCGTCACTGGTATGGGAACGAACCGAAGCAGCACCATCGTCAGCAGACCGCCGAGCAAGGCATGAAGCAGCCGGAAGGCGAAGAATCCGCGCCCCATCAGTTTTTGCCCATGAAGGGATGCCGCAAGCTGGCAATGAACGGACAGCCCACCCCATCCCAGGGCCGCCCCCAACAGGAGAGGCGCGGCTTCTCGCGCTCCGGATGCTTCGACGCAACCGCAGCTGACCTCGAGTAAACAGGGTAACAGGGATGCCAGATCCGCCGTTTCCGCCCCTGCCAAGGCAAAAGGCAGGGTCAGAAACCGGTGGATGGCCGCCGCCGCGCCCGAAGCGTCGAGAAGTGCGAGAAGAGCGGCGAACAGCACCACAAAACCGCACATGTACAGAAGGGAGCGACAGGATGCGTTGACCGATTCCACGAACGCGGCCGCCGGAGAGGATTTCCGGGGTGCCGCACAGGCTTTTGGGCGACAGACCGGCGGCTCGCCCCGGCTACGGCGGGCGCCGATGCCTGTTCCGATCCCCATGAGCAGGGAGGCGAGCAGATGCGCGGCGAACAACACCACACCGAACCGCACGCTTCCCATCATGCCAGCTCCCACCGCGCTGATGATGAAAGCCGGACCGCCGTTGACGCAGAAACGCAACATCCGCCGCCCCTCGTCCCTCGTGATCTGTCCGCTCTCGACCAGTTCTCCCACCGCCATGCCGCCGGTGGGGTACCCTCCGATAAAGCCGATCAGAATCCCCGGGGCACAGCAGCCAGGCAGGCCGAACAAGGCCCGCGTCAAGCCCTCCAAGCGACGGCCGACCGCCGCGCTGATCCCCGAGCGCACCAGGAACCCCGCCAAAACCAGAAAAGGGAAGAGGGAGGGGATGATCACACCCGAGCAAATGGACAGGCCGCGACTCACCCCTCCTGCGGCCGCCTGCGGCCAGATCAACAAGGCCGCTCCGGCCGCCAGGCTCAAGAACAGCAGCCCCGCTGTTTTCAAATGCGCTGCCCGCACGGTTTTGACAAACATCCCCGTCATCCTTTCCCGACTTCTTTCTCTCCTTTCATACATATGTTTGTCCCGCCGCATTATTCCGGTTTTTCCCGCATAACAATAGGAGAACGGAACCTTTCCGATCGAATTCCCTACCGTCTCTGTTCCGGACCGACTGCCCGAGCACCGGCTCTCAAAAAGGGTTTGTTCGCAGGGAAGATCTTTTCCGCCGGCGGGCATCCCGCATACAGAGGCTCATGTGTTGAGGCCATAGCGGCTATCTTTAGAAAGGACGGAATCTTGTATGAGCAGAAAACGCGCACGCACCTGCCCGCCTTCTCCGCGGGTAGTGGCCGTCACCCGGCGGGTGGAGCAGGCGCTGGAACTGCCTGAAGGAGCCCTTGGAAACAGTGCCAGGCTTGAGATGACGGGCAACCGCCGGGTAGTGGTCGAAGGATGCCGGGGTATCCAGGAATATGAAGAGGACCTCATCCGTTTAAGCACCGCGAGCGGCTCTATCCGTTTTATGGGACGGGGTCTCGTGATGAACTGTCTGACCGACGACTGTGCTGTAATCACCGGTTTTCTGCTGTCCGTGGAGTTCCTGTCCTGACCCGAAAAAATCCGACGGGAGCCGATAAGGAGAGGATGGGCATGTTCTTTATCCGTTTTTTGCGCTGGCTGATGGGGTGGATCCGCCTGGAAACCGAAGGCGGATTTCCCGAAAAGCTTCTCAACGGGGCGGCCAAAGCCGGGATTGCCCTTTGGAACAGTTGCCGCCAGGGCGTCCGGATGACCACCTGTTGTTACGCCCGGCAATACAAAAAACTCCGTCCCTTCGCCAAAAAAGCTTGCGTGCGGATGCGGGTGCTCGAACGGCACGGCCTTCCCTTCCTCCTCCATCGTTACCGGGCGAGAGCCGGCATCTTCGCGGGGATCCTGGTGTACGTCCTGCTGCTGCAGTTTTTATCCGGCCGGATCTGGATCGTCGATATCAAGGGCAACGACCGAGTGACGGAAACCGCGATTCGGGAGGTCCTGGAACCCCTCGGGGTACGGGAAGGTGGCGACTTCGAAAAACTGGACGTTCCCTCCCTGCAACTGACGGCGTTGCAATCTCTGCCCGATCTGACTTGGCTTGCTGTCAACCTGGAGGGCAGCACCGTCCACGTCCAGGTGCGGGAACGGGGCAGTCATGCGCCTATGGAAGACGATGCCTTTCCCTCCAATATCAAAGCTGCTCGGGACGGACGCATCCTGAAAATCGAGACAACGAGCGGTCAGGCAATGGTGCAGGCCGGAGATGCCGTCACTAAGGACACCCTTCTCATCAGCGGCGTCGTGGACAGCAAAACCGGCCCCCTGCTCAAGCGCGCATCCGGCCGAGTGGTGGCTGAAACCAGCCGCACCCTGACCGCCGAGGTGCCGCTGGAAGAGACCCTCCTCCTCCCCACGGGCGACTCCATTTTCCGGCCGGTATTCAGCCTCTTCGGCATCCGCGTCCCTCTCTACACCGACGGAGCCGTTCCCAACGAGCACTCGCTCGAAACCCAGCGCCACATGCTCTCCGCATATGGGAAGGAACTACCCGTCGGCTTTATCTGCGACCGATACGTGCTGCTAAAACCCTCTTCGGTCATCCGGACTGAGGAAGAGGCCGCCGCTCTGGCAGAGGAACTGCTGGACGAACGGGAGCAGACAGAGCTGGGGCGGGCGGAAGTCACTGCATCGAGCCGGGAGGGACGGGTGGAAAACGGTGTCTACATCCTCACCGGCACTTACGCCTGTATCGAAGACATCGGGGTGGAAGAACAGATTTACCTGGACGAAACCACCGCCGGGAACTGACCGCTATGCGGCAACACAGTTCGCCGCTTTCTTTCCCGAGCCCCGTCCGGGTATCCGGAATCATTTCCCCATCCGGAATCCAGACCGCCAAAAAGAGCGAATCCAAAAAATATGCTTGCGGTTTTTTCCAATGTCTTATAAAATAGCATCGTGGCCGGCCATGGCGGCCGGCGAAGAGTTAAGGGAGGGCTGTCCTTGATCTGTAACACCATCCTCGATGCCATCGGCCAAACGCCTCTCATCCGGCTGCATACCATGACCGGCCCCGACGACGCGGAAATCCTGGTAAAATACGAAGGAATCAACGTGGGGGGGTCTATCAAGACCCGCACCGCTTTCAATATGATCGACCGCGCGGCGCAAAAAGGCCTGATCCGCCCCGACACCATCCTGGTGGAACCGACCAGCGGCAATCAGGGGATCGGCATCGCCCTCGTCGGCGCAGTGAGAGGATATCGCGTCAAAATCATCATGCCCGATTCGGTCAGCGTGGAGCGCCGGCTGCTGGTATCTCATTACGGTGCAGAGGTCATTCTCATTCACGACGACGGGGACATCGGTGCATGCATCGAGGCATGCAGAAACACGGCGCTGCGCATGGCGGCGGAGGATCCGCGGGTCTTCATTCCCGAACAGTTTTCCAATCCGGATAATCCCGCGGTCCATCGAGAACATACCGCTCTTGAAATCCTGGAACAGGCGGACGGTCCCATCCACGGCTTTTGTTCCGGGGTAGGGACCGGCGGCACCATCAGCGGAATCGGCGAGGTGCTTAAAGCAAAAAATCCGGATATCGTGATCTGGGCGGTGGAGCCGGAAAACGCGGCGATTCTTTCCGGCGGCAGCATCGGCACCCATCTTCAAATGGGAATCGGGGACGGCCTGATTCCGGAAAATCTGAACACCTCTATTTATGGCGACATCTGCGTCGTCACCGACCGGGAAGCACTGGACACGGCAAAGGCCCTCGCCGCGAGAGAGGGGATCCTCTGCGGAATTTCCAGCGGCTCCAACGTGGCGGCGGCCGTCAAGATGGCCAAACGGCTCGGTCGCGGGAAACGGGTGGTCACCGTTCTGCCCGACACGGGCGAGCGGTATTTCAGTACGCCTCTATTCCAAGACGCGGCGGAATGACCGCCGGATGGGCGGCAATTGCCCTTTTCCGTCTCCCGCCTTATCGGGGCTCTTCGTAAACCCTCTTCGGCCCTGCGAATCCTCATCGGGGGATAACCGGCTTCAGTCGTCAGAACCCAGAGCGGGCCGCATGTGGCCCGCTCTTTTTGACTGACAGAGTAAATTTTGTGGGGTTTATCTAATGACAAGCCGCCCAAGTATTGCTATAATGTAGACAATTCCCTTAATTAGGAAAACTGTCGGCGTATAATTCGGAATCTGTACGGGTAAAACCAAACAGGCCGGCCCGTATAACCCCCAGACAAAGCGAGGTTTTTGGATGTTTGAGCAGACCATCAGCGTAGACCGGATGGAACAGGCGGTTTCCCTCTTCGGCAGCTTCGATGAAAATATCCGCCTGATCGAACAGCACTACGACGTCAGCATCCTGAACCGGGACAGCGACTTGAAGGTCAGCGGCGAGCCGGAAGCGGTCACCAAGGCGGTACGCGCCATCGGCGGCCTGCTCCAGCTCATTAATAAAGGGGAACAACTCGGCGAGCAGAATGTCCGCTATGTCTTGATGCTGGTGGACGAAGGGGGCGAGTCGGACATCCCTCAGCTAACCTCGGACAGCATCTGCATCACTTCCAAGGGGCGGCCGGTCAAGCCAAAAACCATCGGCCAAAAAAAATATGTGGAAGCCATCAAGAAAAACACCGTCGTGCTGGGGGTCGGCCCCGCCGGCACGGGAAAAACCTATCTGGCCGTCGCCATGGCGGTCGAGGCGTTCCGCTCCAAACAGGTCAACCGCATTATCCTTACCCGTCCGGCTGTAGAGGCGGGAGAAAAGCTCGGCTTTTTGCCCGGCGACTTACAGTCCAAGGTGGATCCCTATCTGCGTCCCCTGTACGACGCGCTGTTCGACATGCTGGGGACCGAAACCTACCAGAAATATCTTGAACGGGGCAATATCGAAATCGCGCCTCTGGCCTATATGCGGGGCCGCACTCTTGACGACAGCTTCGTCATCCTGGACGAAGCCCAGAACACCACACCGGAACAGATGAAAATGTTTTTGACCCGTCTTGGTTTCAATTCCAAAATGGTTGTCACCGGGGACATCACCCAGATCGATCTGCCCGACGGACGCAAAAGCGGCCTGCGGGAGGTTCTCCGGGTTTTGCGCAACGTGGAAGACATCGCCATCTGCAGCTTCAGTGAAAAAGATGTGGTTCGCCATCAACTCGTCCAGCGTATCATCCAGGCCTATGAACGGTATGAAAAATCGAATGAAGGGAAACGGATCAAGAGTTATGGAAAAGATCAAAGTCGTCATTGAAAACAAGCAAAAAACCGTCAAGATCCCCACAGGTATCCGTCTGCTCATGCGCCGTTGCTGTCACGCCGTTTTGGAACTGGAACATTTCGAGGGTTCCGCCGAGGTGGACATCTCCATCGTGGACAACAAAGAAATCCGAGAAATCAACCGGGAACACCGTAAAATCGACGCCGTGACCGACGTGCTGTCTTTCCCTCTCGGGGAGAACGGGCATTATGATGTTCATCCCGAAACCGGCGCCAAGCAGCTCGGCGATATCGTGATCTCCATCGAGCGGGCGGTGGTCCAGGCCGAACAATACGGGCATTCCCTCCGGCGGGAAATGGGATACCTGACGGTCCACTCCATGCTCCATCTGCTCGGCTACGATCATGTAAACGGCGGGCTGGATGCCGTCCGGATGCGGGAGAAAGAAGAAGCCGTCATGACCTCCGTCGGACTTCCGCGGGGCGAAAGCTACGTCATGATGGACGAGCGCTGAACATATCCCTCTGTTTCTCATCACACCGACGATATGAGGGGACCGGTATGGCTTTTATCAAGAGCTTACGATATGCCGCGAGAGGTATCTGGTACTGTGTACGGCATGAACGGAATTTCCGCATTCATCTATGCATCGGTGCCTACGTGTTCGGATTCGCCCCCTATTTTTCCCTAAACCGGGCAGAGTGGGCCGCTCTGCTCATTCTGACGGCGCTGGTCCTGTGCGCTGAGGCGGTAAACACCGCCGTCGAACGCGCGGTGGATCTCGCCTCTATGGAACGGCAGCCGTTGGCTCGGGCTGCTAAAGACGCGGCGGCGGGGGCCGTCCTGCTCTGCGCCGCTGCCGCGGTGATCGTCGGCCTTCTGTTTTTTGCCCGCGCCGACGTGTGGCGGCATATTGGGGCGGATTTTTTCGCGAATCCGGTTAAACTCGTGCTGCTTCTACTCTCCCTTCCTCTTGCGCTGATGTTCATTCTGCGCGGCGGTGCGAAAAATCCGGCTGGAAAACGCTGACCGAAACGCCAACCTGTATGATACCGGAGAAAGTGAGTTCCGTATGAACACCATATCCGCTTTTGTCGCCATCGTGGGACGCCCCAACGTGGGCAAATCGTCCCTTCTGAACGCCATCATCGGCCGGAAGGTCGCGATTGTGTCCGACAAGCCTCAGACCACCCGCACCCGTATCATGGGGGTGTATACCAGGGGGGCGCTTCAACTCGTGTTTCTGGACACGCCGGGGGCCCATCGGCCCCGTACCCGTTTGGGGGATTTCATGATAAAGTCCATCGGCGAGGCGGTCTCTGGCGTGGACGCAGGCGTATTGGTGGTGGAGCCCCGCCCGGTAATCCGGGAGGAGGAACGGCGTCTTTTGCAGCAGCTGCAGGCCGAGAAACTGCCGGTCATCCTGGCCATTAATAAAATCGATACCCTGGAGGATAAGACCGCCCTTCTTGCCTGCATCGATGCCTGGCGCAGGGAGGCGGATTTTGCCGCCATACTGCCGCTCTCCGCCATGACGGGCGAGGGGGTGGAAGAGCTGCCGGATGAATTGGCGGCCTATGCGTTTGAAAGCCCTCATTTCTTTCCCGACGGTGCGGTCAGCGACCAGCCGGAACAAGTCCTGGCAGCGGAACTCCTGCGGGAAAAAATGCTTCTTTTCCTCCATGATGAAATTCCTCACGGTATCGCCGTAACCATTGAATCCATGCGGGAACGGGATACCGATCAGGGCCCCCTTCTCGATATCGAAGCCAATATTTTTTGTGAAAAAGACAGTCATAAGGGCATCATTATCGGCAAAAAAGGCGCGATGCTCAAGCAGATTGCCTCCGCCGCCCGGCTGGAAATGGAAGAACTCTTCGGTGCCAAGGTCAATCTGCAATGCTGGCTCAAGGTCAAGGAAGACTGGCGAAACCGGCAAGGACTGCTCACTGGTTTCGGATACCAATTATAGAGGTATTTCCACCGGACATTTTGCAACACCGAACCGCTGTCTTTCCGGCAGCGTCCGTCTTTTTTAAATAAATTGGCAGATCCTCCCGTCCACAGATTTCCGCGTATCTTCCTCCGGTTTGGGTGCATGGTAATAGTGTTATCGCTTTCTAAAAACGATGCTTCACTATTATAAATGTATGAACGGAGGACGAAGGATGAAACGGGACAACTACTGGTCTGCCTTTGCCAAAACCGGCCGCGTGGAGGACTATTTACGATATTGCGGCGTAGATATTTATGAAAACGGCGTAAACGCCGTGTCCCCACCTCGTCCACGGGAGGAGAAACCGCCCTATGCGTCTGACAACCGACGCCCTGATCATCCGGGAAAACAACAACATCGGTGAGTCCGACCGTTTTGTGACGGCTCTAACCCGGGAATGGGGTGCGGTTCGCGCCTCCGCCAGAGGTGCCCGCACTCTCAAAAACCGGGGCAGCGTCGCTACCCGGCTCCTGTCCTATTCCCGCCTGACCTTGCGCGAGGGACGGAACCGGGATAAATACATAATTGAGGACGCGCGTCCGCTGCGCGTCTTTTTTGACATTCACGGGGATATTGCCCGCCTGTCCCTGGCGCAATATTTCTGTGAACTCGCGGGTTCTCTCGCCCCCAGAGAAGAGCCGGCGGAGGAACATCTCCGCCTGCTTCTCAACGCACTGCATTTTTTGTCCGAGGGTAAAAAGGAAATTCCGCTGATTAAAGCGGTTGTGGAACTACGCCTGCTCACATTGTCGGGTTATATGCCTGACCTGACAGCGTGTTCCGTCTGCCGGGACGGCAACGGCGGCTCCATTTGGTTTTTGCCTCGGGATGGTGTGCTTCGCTGTGCCCGGTGCGCAAAGCCGGAAGACGCCTTGCCCCTTACTCCCGCCCTGCTGGCCGCCATGCGGCATATCGTATACGCGCCGTTTGAAAAATGTTTCGCCTTTCAGATCCCAAATGAGACCGCCGCCTTGGCGCAGACGGTGGAAACATTTCTGCTGTGCCAGCTTGGCCGGAATTTTCAGACTCTGCAATTCTATCACGGTCTGGACGTCTGAGTTATCCAAAACCGTTTCCATCGCCGCCCAGCCGGCGGCATAACCGGAAAGGAATCGACATTGTTATGAACCGACATGCAAAAGCGCTCGAACTTGACAAAGTACTCGGTCTGCTCGAAAAGGAGACCGGCTGCGCCGACGCCGCCCGTTTGGCGCGGGAACTCGAACCCGCCTCTTCTTTATTTGAGGCTCAACGGCTGATGAAGGAAACCGACGACGCCTATCGGCTGATGGCGCGATTCGGCACGCCCTCCTTCGGACAGATGAAGAACGTCGACAACGCCTTGCGGCGGGCGGAAGCTGGCGCTTCCTTATCTCTGCGGGAATTGCTGGATATTGCGGAGACTCTGCGGGTAATCCGCTCGGTATCCGACTGGCGCCGTCACTGTGAGGGGATGGAAACCAGCCTGGACGATCGTTTCTCCGCCCTGGCGCCGAACAAGTATCTGGAGGAAAAAATCGGCGCCGTGGTGGTTTCAGAAGAGGAGATCGCGGACAATGCCTCCCCCGCTCTGGCCGACATCCGGCGCAAAATGCGGGCCGCCGCTCTGCGTATCCGGGAACAGCTCGATCGCATGGTTCGTTCTCCCGCTTATCAAAAACTGCTGCAGGATCCGATCGTGACTATCCGGGACGGACGGTTTGTCGTCCCGGTGAAAGCCGAACACCGCGCGGAGGTGCCCGGGCTGGTCCACGACACCTCTGCCTCCGGCGCGACCGTGTTTGTCGAGCCAATGGGATCGGTGGAGGCAAACAACGAACTGAAAGTACTCGAAAGCCGGGAAAAAGCCGAAATCGAGCGTGTTATTCAGGAACTGTCCACCGAAACCGGCGGCTTTGCCGACGCGATTGTCGCCGACTATCACATTCTTGTCGAACTGAATCTAATTTTTGCCAAGGCGCGCCTCGCCTATAAAATGAAAGCGGTTTGTCCCCATCTGAGCGATGACAGGCGGATCCAACTCCGCCATGCCCGTCATCCTCTGATTGACCCGCAGAAGGTGGTTCCCATCGACGTGGAACTGGGCGGGGCCTTTGATACCCTCGTCATCACCGGACCCAATACCGGGGGTAAGACCGTCACGTTAAAAACCATCGGTTTGCTCACCCTTATGGCCATGTGTGGTTTGATGCCTCCGGTGGACGACGGCAGTTCCTTCTCTTTTTTTCCGTCGGTACTGGCCGACATCGGGGATGAACAGTCGATTGAGCAGTCCTTGTCCACCTTCTCCGCCCATATGACCAATATCATCCGGATCCTGGATGACGCAGACGAGGGCAGCCTTGTCCTGCTCGATGAACTGGGCGCGGGCACCGATCCGGTCGAAGGGGCGGCCCTCGCCATTGCTATCCTGGAGCGACTGCGGGATAAGGGAGCTCGAATCGCCGCCACCACCCACTATGCGGAGCTAAAGGCCTATGCTATCCAATCCCCCGGCGTGGAGAACGGAAGCTGTGAATTCGATGTGGCGACCCTTCGGCCCACCTATCGTCTTCTCGTGGGGATTCCAGGACGCTCCAATGCTTTTGCCATCGCAGAACGATTGGGTATGGATCCGGCGGTGGTTTCCCATGCGAAAGAGCGTATCTCCGGGGACAACCGCCGGCTGGAAGATGTTGTCACCGAGTTGGAAACCCGCCGTCAGGCACTGGAGGAAGAATGGAAGAC
>USDZ01000044.1 GCA_900553525.1 uncultured Oscillospiraceae bacterium | reverse complement strand
CCGCCCGGGACGGGGCGGCCGGGGTCGCGTCCGATTGCGTTTTTTCAGCCGGCGCAGGTGAAGGCTTGTCGCCTTTGGAGCGGCCGGTCGCTTTGCCGAAAAGGTAAAAAATAAAAGTCAGGAGAATCAGAACGGCAAAAACCACCACCAGGCCAATGAGAATGGTCATGCCGGCATCGGCAAACCATCCGTTGCCTGTTTCTGCCAGGAGGAAATCCGGTGGATTATGCATGATACTCAGTCCTTTCCATGATAAAACCCGGCCGATTTCAGCCGAAAAGGGAAGGGTTACAGTCAAAATCCCATTCCCACCCATTCTAAAAATCAGTGTTCTTATTATACCGCACAGAATGGGAAAATGCAATCCGTATAAGGAAATTTTCTATGCCGCTTCTGTTCAAGAAAAGCGGCGCAGTTTTTGTCCAATATCCAAAGACAGGCGTCCAATATCCCAAGACAGGCGCCGCTTGTATTGCGGTTGCCTGTCTGGTATAATCAAAACACGAGCGGATGCTCGCTTGTCGAAGAAGGGGACGACTGCGGGGTCTTTCGGGCGCATGGCGACCTTTTCTCCGAGACTACCGTCCGTTTTTGGGGATCGTCCCCTAAAGCCGTATTTTGGAAAGGACAGGATATTGCGATGAAACAGGTTGTGCTGTTATGCGACGGGATGGCGGATACGCCGTGCGCGTTGCTCGGGGGAAGGACGCCTATGGAGGCCGCGAACAAACCCGCGATGGATGCCCTCGCAAGGGCATCCGAGGTGGGACTGGCGAAAACGGTGCCGGACGGGATGGCGCCCGGCAGCGATGTGGCGAATCTATCGGTTTTGGGTTATAACCCGAAGGATTGCTATACCGGACGGTCGCCTCTGGAAGCCGCGAATATCGGTATTCAGCTCGCGGATGAGGATGTAGCGCTGCGCTGTAATCTCGTGACCCTGTCGGACGACCCGGTTTACGAGGAAAAGACCTTGACGGACTATTGTGCAGGAGACATCCATACTGCCGACGCGGACCGGCTGATCCAGGAAATCCAGGCGGCGTTCGGCGGCGGGGAATTCGATTTTTATACCGGTACGGCTTACCGGCACTGCCTGGTGTGGCACGGCGGACAGACAGAACTCGGAAGGGTGACGCCGCCCCACGATATTACGGGCCGGGTCATCGGGCCCTATCTGATGACCCACCCGGCCGCTGCAAAACTGCTCCGGATGATGGAGATGAGTTATGATCTGCTGCGGGATCATCCGCTGAACCGGGAGAGGATTGCGCGGGGACAAAACCCGGCCAATGCGATTTGGCTATGGGGGCAGGGGCGTCGCCCGCGCCTGCAAAGTTTCCAAGAGCGCTTTGGCGCACAGGGAGCCATGATTTCGGCCGTCGATCTGCTCAAGGGGATCGGCCGTTTGACTGGGATGACGGTCTGTCAAATCCCGGGCGCCACCGGTTATATCGATACGGATTATGAGGCCAAACGGGATGCGGCCCTGCAGGAACTGAGGGCGGGCCGGGATTTGGCCTATATCCATGTGGAAGCCCCGGATGAATGCGGACACCGCGGCGAGACGGAAAACAAGGTGCAGGCTATTGAGGATATCGATCGCCGCATTCTGGCGCCGCTGCTAAACGAATTGAAGAAGATGGGGGATTATGCGGTTCTGATTATGCCCGACCATCCCACTCCGCTTGCCCTGCGCACCCATACCGCCGATCCGGTCCCATATCTGTTATACCGCAGCGGACGGGATCGGGAGAGCGGTGTCGACAGGTTCACCGAACAGGCGGCCGCTTCCACCGGTGTATTTGTCGAGCGGGCGGATGCCCTCATGGGGCGTTTGCTTGGCCGCTGAACACGAACCCCCTAAAGGGACGGGACGGGCTGGACTTAGTCCCGGGCCTTTGAGATATACGGATGAAAAAGTTCGCCCGGCCGGGATTCCGGCCGGGCGATGCGGATTTTTATCCCTTCAAGCCGTTTTCCTGCCGTTCCATGTTTTCCACCACGACATCGAAGATCTCGCCCAGCGATGCGGCATACGCCAGGACATCCCAAGGTTCGTTGGTGTGGAAATGAATTTTAATCAGCGTATCATCTCCCACAGCCAGCAAGCAATCGCCTTTGAAATGCGCGGTGATATAGTCGTGGATCTCGTCTTCGGACAGATTTTGCCCCTCGATGAGCAGTTGGGTGTCGAATTTATATTCCAGCATGGAGGTTCCCCTTTTCTTTTAGGATGATGAGTTTCAAACTTCTATATTCTGTACCATCCCTCGTTTTCTTCCCATCATACATCTGAAACGAAGTTTTGTCCGGGCCGATGCAGATAAAAGGAAACGGCGGATGGATAGGCGAAAGGGCAGAGGTGGTGGAAGTTGCACAAAAAGCATCCGGAAGCTATGCTCCGGATGCTTTTTCGGCTAATTAGGCTTTTTTCTTTTTTGTCGTTGTCTCGGCATTTTTCCGCGCGGTTTCTTTTTTCTCCTTATGCTCGACCCAGGCTACCCATAGCGGGCTGCACAGGAACACGGAGGTATAGAAACCCGAAATGACACCGAACATCATGGGCACCGCAAAACTCACAATGGATTCCATGGAGGCCGCCAAGGCAAGGACGGCGACGGTGGCCACCGCGATGAAGGTGCAGATCGCGGTATTCAGGGTCCGGACAAAGCTTTGGTTGAGACTGACGTTGACAACTTCCGCGATGGGGGTCTTTTTGTCCATAATCCGGCGGTTTTCTCGAATACGGTCGTAAATGACGATGGTGTCGTTGAGAGAGTAGCCGAGAATGGAGAGGACCACTGCGACAAAATTGTCGTCGAGTGGGATACGGAAGATGACAAAGGCAAAATAGGCCACCAGCAAATCGTTGAACAAGGCCAGCAGCGCCATGACGCCGGCGGACAGACCGCCGATTCTCCGAAAACGCAGGGCTACGTAAATGACCAGGAAGATGGCCGCAAGCGCGATCGCCACGAGGCATTTGATAAAGAACCAGTGGCCGCTGGAGGGCTCCAGCGAGTTTGCGCCGATCTGCTCGATTTGGTTGTCTGGATAAGAGGCGGTCAACGTTTCGAGAAGCCCGTCCCGCTCTTCCGCGGTGATGCTACGGGAGAGTTCCACCGAAATGGTGTTGGTGGACAGATCGTTTTCGGAAATCGTCACCGACGAACCAGGCAGCTTCTCTTCGATCACCCGCTCAACAGCGTCGTGATCGAGTTCGTTTTCAAAGCTGTATCTGAGCAGAGTCCCGCCCTTGAACTCGGTGCCCAGCTCTACGCCAAAGAGAATATTGAAGAAAATCCCAATGAGGAGAATGCCGAGGGAGATGCTCACGAACACCTTGCGGTGCCCGACAAAATCAAACGGTTTTGTCATGTCGTTTACCTCCCAACAGCCAAGGTTTACGCAGGAACCGGAACCGGGTGGCCGACCGGATCATCAACCGGGTGGCGAATACACCCACGATAAAGTTAAAGACAATACCGGCAAACAGGGTGAAACCGAAGGAATACACCTCGCCGCTGGTGGAAACCGGGAACATGAACAGGAAGGGATACAGAACCGTGGACCAGAAGCTGGAGGGAGGACCAAAGACCCCCATCAGAATGATGGAAACGATGATGACGGTGATATTGCCGTCGAAAATGGCGGAGAAGGAGTCGTGGCAGCCGCTGTTGACAGCGCCGTCAATGGTCTTACCCATCCGGATACCGTCCTTGATCCGTTCAGCCGTGATGACGTTTGCATCCACGCCCATCCCGATTGACAGGATGATACCGGCGATGCCGGGCAGGGTCAGGGTAAAGCTGTTCAGGAACCCGAAGTAGCCCGAGACCACGGCGATGGAGCCGGCGATCTGTCCCATCAGAGAGATGACCGCAATCACGCCGGGCAGCCGGTAATACAGGATCATAAAGATGGAGATCAGGATAAAAGCAATGATACCGGCCAGTACCATCAGCTCCAACGCCTGTTCCCCCATAGAAGGAGGAATGATGTTGGAACTCGTCACCTTGATGCCGAAAGGCAGGGCGCCCGCGTTGATGAGATTGGCAACCGAAGAGGCCTCTGAATACTCGGAGAATCCGGTGATAGACGCCTGGCCGTCGGTGATATGCACCTCAACCCCAGGATTGGAGATACATTCATCGTCCAGCCAGATGGAAATGGAGTATTTCGCCTCACCGCTGGAAAGGGCGGCGTTCCGTTCTTGTTGCAGCTTGGTGGCTTCGTCAAACTTGTCCTTGCCCGATTTTTCTCCATCTTCGGATGATGTTTTCAGTTCCAGAGCCACCACCGGCTCAGTCGTGCCGGAGGTTTGTCCTTGTTCATAGGCAGCGGAAGCCCGTTCGACGTCTTTTCCCGTCAGGACAAGATCCTCCGCACCCGGCTTTTCGGTGGGAAGGACATAATTGCTTTCCTGCCGGTCGAGATAGAATTCGAGAGAGGCGGTTTTCCCCAGTTCCTCGATGGCCTGCGAGGCGTCGAAATTGGATTCGTCGCTTTTCCAGGGGAAACGGACGATCACCTGTTTATTGGTGACGTCGGAGTATGCCTCATAGTCGGTGATATTGTTCCGGATCAGGCGTTGAGCGATGACATTGCGGACGTCGTTTATCTGATCCGCCGTGACCTCGATGTTCTCGTCCTCCGGAGCAAACGTCACATCCACGCCGCCGCGGATATCGATGCCGAACCGGATATCGGCCGCACCTCGGATAATCGTATCGCGCCGGTCGCCGTAATAGGTATACACACCGAAAAAGGACGTGTATGTCAAGGCGAAGATCAGCAGCGCCACGATGAAGAATACAGGCTTTGCAGTTCGCTTCATCGGCTTGTCCTCCATTGCTTCCATTTGCCGCCTCGCGGCATTGCATGAGACTTATTATAGAATCTGATGGGTTAAAAGTCAATGCATCCATCTTGGAAGCGGACTTTTTTTATGAAATAACCGATTTTTCAATGGAATTTTTACCATAAATTGCCGGAAATTTTTCAAACGGTTTCTTAAAAGGCCTCCGCATCCTTGGGAAGGATGCGGGGGCCTACAGGAACACGGATCAGGCGGAGAGAGAATTGCCTTTATCCAGTAGCCGCCGGGCAGCGGCGAGCTTGGCACAGATACAGAACAGTTCCATCGCGGTTTTCAACTCTTCCACCGAGGGGAAGGTGGGGGCGATGCGAATATTGGAATCCTTCGGATCCTGTCCATACGGATAGGTGGCACCGGCGCCGGTCATGACAACTCCGGCCTCTGCCAGCAGACGGACGGTCTCCTTGGCGCAGCCGGGCAGCAGATTGACGCTGACGAAATAGCCGCCGTGCGGTTCATGCCAGGAGGCGATGCCCAATCCGCCGAGTTCTTTCGACAAGGTGTCGAGCACCACGGCAAATTTCGGACGTAGAATCGCGGCATGCCGTTTCATATGGGCGTGTATTCCGTCGATATTCTTGAAAAACCGGGCGTGTCGGAGCATATTGAGCTTATCGGAACCGATGGTCTGGATACTCAGGCGGCGACGGATATCCGCGAGGTTGCGAGGACTGGCCGCGATGCCGGCGATACCCGAACCGGGAAAGCTAATTTTGGAGGTGGAGGCGAAAAAAATCGCGATATCCTCGTTACCCGCGGCCTTGGCTTCTTCGTAGAGATTGAGCAGTACGTCCGGGGTGTCGGAGAGATGATGGACGCAGTAAGCGTTGTCCCACATGATTCGGAAATCGGATGCCGCCGGGCGTAAAGCGGCCAGGCGGCGGACGGTTTCGTCGGAATAGGTGATACCATCCGGGTTCGAATACATGGGAACACACCAGATGCCTTTGACAAGCGGATCCCGCACGTAGGACTCCACCTGGTCCATGTCCGGTCCACTTTCGGTCATGTCCACCGTGACGAGTTCAAAGCCGAAATATTCCGTGACGGCGAAATGCCGGTCGTATCCCGGAGAAGGGCACAAAAACTTGATTTTGCCTTGGTGACACCATGGCTCCTCTCCGCATACCCCCTTGGCATAGGCGGTGGCGATATAGTCGAACATCAAGTTCAGGCTGGAGTTCCCACCGACGATGACGTTATCCGCCGGGACCCCCATCATGGCGCCAAGCAGTTCCCTCGCTTCCGGAATGCCGTCGGGGACGCCGTAATTGCGGGTATCCGCTCCTCCTTCGGTGCGATAGCCGTCCCGAGCGTTGACACAGTCCAGCATATCGAGGGTCAAGTCGAGCTGTTCAGGTCCCGGCTTGCCGCGGGACATGTCAAGCTTCAACCCTCTCGCCTTATAAGCTTGATAAGACGCTCTGCACTCCGCCTCGATCGCTTCGAGCGCCGGGCGTTCCAAATCCTGCCATGCCGCCATGAATAGGACTCCTCTCCATTTTTCCTTCCATACCGTCCCTTATCATAGTATATGCCGTTTGTTTTTGCAAGTGTCAAAACAGAATCTTGCAAAACTTTGTCAACTTTACCGATGAAACCCACGTCAGGCGGTGGACAACTCGGTCAGTTTT
Organism: uncultured Oscillospiraceae bacterium; assembly: GCA_900553525.1. Lineage (GTDB taxonomy): Bacteria > Bacillota > Clostridia > Oscillospirales > Acutalibacteraceae > UMGS1623. The sequence continues at coordinate 4,567 of USDZ01000044.1, read as the reverse complement.
TTAGGCTTTTCGCCGTGTTTTTGCACCGACGCAAAAACACGGCGGCGGATTATCCATCCGCCGCCGTGAGGCCGGAAACCGCCGATGCGCGGGATCCGGAAGACACTCAGAAATCCGCCGAACCGGTGGTACGAGGGAAAGGAAGAACGTCTCGGATGTTGGACATGCCGGTGACGTAAAGGATCAGCCTTTCAAAACCGAGGCCGAAACCGGCATGTCTGGTACCGCCATAGCGGCGCAAGTCGAGATACCACCAATAATCCGCGGGATTCAAATGCAGTTCCGCCATGCGGGCTTCGAGCACGTCGAGGCGTTCCTCGCGCTGGCTGCCGCCGATGATCTCCCCGACCCCCGGGACCAGCAAATCCATCGCGGCGACGGTTTTTCCGTCATCGTTGAGCCGCATGTAGAAGGCTTTGATTTCTTTGGGGTAGTCGGTGAGAAAGACCGGCATGCCGTAGACCTGTTCGGTGAGATAGCGTTCATGTTCGGTTTGCAGGTCGCAGCCCCAGAAAACCGGATACTCGAATTTGTCCTTGTGCGGTTCAAGGAGAGCGATGGCTTCGGTATAGGTCACGTGGACGAAATCGGAATGGACCAGCTTATGCAGGCGTTCGAGCAGCCCTTTATCATAGAAATTGTTGAAGAAGGCCATTTCATCCGGACAGTGCTCGAGCAAATAGGCGATCACATATAGGATCATATCCTGTGCGAGATCCATGCAATCTTTCAGGTCGGCAAAGGCGATCTCCGGTTCGATCATCCAGAATTCCGCCGCGTGTCTGGCCGTATAGGATCGTTCGGCCCGGAAAGTGGGGCCAAACGTATAGATCTTGCCGAAAGCCATGGCCATACATTCACCGGCGAGCTGACCGGAGACTGTCAGAGAGGTATGCCGGCCGAAAAAATCCTGGGAATAGTCCACCTTGCCGTTTTCGTCCCGGGGGAGGTTGTCGAGGTCCAGCGCCGTGACATGGAACATCTCGCCCGCCCCCTCGCAGTCGCTGGAGGTGATGAGGGGGGTATGGGCGTAAACAAACCCGCGTTCCTGGAAAAAACGATGGATCGCGTAAGCCGCAACCGACCGCACCCGGAAAACCGCGTTAAAGGTAGTGGTCCGCGGTCGGAGATGGGCGATAGTCCGCAGGAATTCAAGGGAATGGCGCTTTTTTTGCAGAGGGTAATCGGCGGTGGAGGCCCCTTCAATCTGAATGGCGGAGGCGTGTATTTCACAGGGCTGTTTGGCTTCCGGGGTCAGAATCAATTCCCCTTCGACGCACAGCGCGGCTCCCACGTTCTGATGGACAATCTCCTCAAAGTTCTCAAGCGCATCCCGTTCCGCAACGACCTGTAGATTTCGCTGACAGCTACCGTCGTTGAGTTCGATGAACGCCAGAGATTTGGATTCACGCAGGGTGCGCACCCAGCCGCATACCGTAAGCGTCTGCCCGGTGAGGGATTCGGCGTCGGCATAGACCGAGGCGATTTCGTTTCGTTTCATGGATGACCATGCCTTTCCGGTTGGATTCCCTATATCGCGATTACATAAAGAGCAATCGAATTTGACCGATATGGTTAGTATTATACCAAACTTTTCCGATAAAACAAGGGGAGCGGTGTATTTTTGTGGGCGTTCTATTAATCAGTCGGCATAAGTGGGATTCTGCGGCTGTGTTTTTTCCATGACACCGAGGAAAAACCCCTTGACAAGCTGGAGGTGATTTTGTATAATAAGGCTCGTTCCGCACGGCGGTATTTTTCAAAGACAGGGACGTTTAGCTCAGCTGGTAGAGCATTCGCTTGACGTGCGAAGGGTCAGCGGTTCAAGTCCGTTAACGTCCACCAAAGAACCCCGCATGAACACTCACTTTTTCGGTGTTCATGCGGGGATTACTTTTTTGCGAATTCGGTCGTGTGCTATGCGTGTGCAATAATTTCAAGGTATGCGTTGCTTGCGTCTTGCAGAGCATCCATGCTCGGATGCGTATAGCGGGCAGTTGTCGTGATCTGAGTATGGCCTAACATGAGTTGTACGACTCGGATATCTGCCCCTGCTGATTGCAATAACGTGGCGCAAGTGTGACGGCAACAGTGGACGGATAGATAAGGCACATCAATTTTCTCCATGAACGATTTGTAGGCCCGGTTAAAATTGCGAGGAGACATCAACGTCCCAACGGATGTCCCAAACGGGTACATTCCCCTTTTATCTATACCATTGATCATGTCAATCAGCCACGCAGGAGCTGGAACCTCCCTTATGCTGCCTTCCGTTTTGGCTTTTCCCTCCTCCGCGTAAGGAATGCCGGATAGATCGACGGACACAGCGCGACGGATATGGATTGTACCTGCGGATCGATCGATATCGTGGTACATAAGACCCAACAACTCCCCGCGACGCATACCGGTGATCAACAAGGCGCATACAGCGGCGGCTATCTGTTTTCCCGCACGATAATCCTTCCCGTTATTGGTACTTGGCACATATTCGCGGGCATACTGGATAATTTTCCGTGCTTCCTCGGCTGTGTACCCACGTCGGGGCTTTTCCTGCTTATGGGGAGTTTTTAGCTTCCTGGCCGGATTTTTGGCAACGAGATCGTTTTCGACGGCTTCTTCCATCGCGGATCGGATCATGGAACACATTTTCTGCGTATAGGATTCGGACGCGCCTCCGGCGGCATAATCGTTGACGAATTGCTGTAATTCGGCCGGACGCACATCGCACAATTTCTTGCCTGCGAGGGCGTTCGGTATTTTGTCCCGCGGCAATGCCAATGTACGATAGGACGTGTCTTTCATCGTCCCTTTTCTGTATGTCTCTAGATACTGGTGCATCCACGCTCTTAGCGTGATATTAGTGTCCAGTGGCAATACATCCCGATTTCGCAAGAACTTCTTATATTGATTTCGGCAATCGGATTCGTTTCGCCCCGTGAACGATTTTCGCTTCCCGTCAATATACACTTGATACCGTATTTTTCCAGAGGGCAACTGCGAGAAGCTACCCTCTCCATTCGCGCGTCGAGCGTCTTTCGCCATACCACTCACCCCTCGTATTATTTAGTGTGGACAACTACAAGGTATCATGTTATAATTTCAATTGTAAGGCGCTATCGATAACGGAATAGGCGGTTAGTCCCTCTCACCATGGGAGGGATAACACTTTCTTTTTCCCTCCTGGAAAGGAGGGATGCGGATGTACATAACGCTTGCGGACTTGTTCCAATACAGCCTTGTGGTAATCGGCATTATCGGCCTGTTTTTGGCGATAAAAAAGAAGTAACCGCCACGCCTCCAAGCCTGCGGTTACTTCAATCGTTAGGGAGGGGCTAACCGTCTAACCGGTAACACCTTACACTTGTATTATAACCGCTCATATTGTGGATGTCAAGCCGTCCGCCTTACTTGGGTGGGCGGCCACATTATAGATGCAACTCGTTTTTGAGGGCGTTCTGTAATACCGACGAAAAATTAATACCCTCCCTTTCGGCCATTGTGTTAAGCCAAGCGGGGATTGTCAGAGTCTTTTTTACCGCCTTGTTATCATTCAAGCGTCGGTATTCTATCGTGTCGCATCCAACAAGCGAGACGGTTTCATTATTTCCGACCGAAATAGACCTTATAACGGACGGTGAAGGAATACCAACACCAGACTCTTCCATATCGTAGAGCCTCATGCAGAGAACATCCTGCGCCATGTCATAGGCATCCTGTAAGTTGTCCCCGCACGTGTAGCACTGCGGAATATCCGGAAAATTCACGGAGTATTGTCCATTATCCTCTTTTGTAAATATAGCCGGAAACAAATATTTGGCCATGTATATACCCCTTTCTAGTTGAAGGAGAGCGGGTATTATTCAAGCCCGCTGTCCTCCTTGATTGATTTTAATGTGCCCGTCGCAATCTCTTGACCGTCATGTCTACTAACCGGGAACTGTTTTCCTGTGATAGGACTGTACCACATCTCGTGCCGCTTGCCCTCGTGGTGCTTATAGCAACCGATTTTTTTGAGCTTACGTTTAAGTTCTCCAGCGTTCATCTCCTCACCTCTTGATGATAGTATAACACGTATTTATACGTATGTCAATAGACTTATGAAAAAACTTCACCATTTTTTTTAAAGAAAGAGGGAGATAGACTAGTGTCTACCTCCCTTTTCTGGTCCCTACTTACGGCAAGGGCTTTCCGCTTTTTTCTGGTCCCTACTTACGGCAAGGGCTTTCCGCTTTTTCCGGTCCCGATTTACGGCTCGGGCTTTCCTCTCAACAAGGAGTGAAAATAACAAGAGCGTTATTTTTCACTATGCGGATTTCTCCGCATATATATTATATTCGATATTTTTGGAAAAGGCAATCACAAGATATAGGAAAATCATTCATGTTTTGGAAGTCAAAATCAATATATTGATTATACGGATTGTCAAGTTACGAAAGAGGGAGATAGACTAGTGTCTACCTCCCTTTTCTGGAGCAACATATTTTCTACCCACGCCCCTCGCGAGAGGAGCGGCACACAGAGCCAACCAACATATTTTATTTCTATCCGCGCTCTCCACGTGGAGAGC
>USDZ01000043.1 GCA_900553525.1 uncultured Oscillospiraceae bacterium | reverse complement strand
CGGCTGGAGGGCCTGTATCCCCAGATTGAGGATTTAGCGGGCGCCATCGGCCTGCCCCAGATGAAGCGGGAGGCGGAGGAACTGGACATGAAGGCCTCTGCCGACGGGTTCTGGGATGACATGGAAGCCGCGCAGAAAGTTACCCAGCGCGCCGCCCAGCTCAAGGACGGGATCGAACGGTATGAAAAGCTGGTGCAGGATTACCACGACACCCTGACCCTGATCGGGTTGGCTGACGAGGAGGGGGATCTCTCCTTGCTCGAGGAATGCACCGCCGGGGTGAACCATGTAGAGGCCAGCCTGGACGAGCAGCGGCTTGCCACCCTGCTGACCGGGGAATACGATTCCCGCAACGCGATCCTTACCTTCCACGCCGGGGCGGGCGGCACCGAAGCCCAGGACTGGGCCGAGATGCTTTACCGGATGTACACCCATTGGACCGAACGGCACGGTTTCAGTTACAAGATTCTGGATTATCTCGATGGAGACGAGGCCGGACTCAAGAGCGCCAGCATCCAGATCAACGGACAGAACGCCTATGGATTTCTCAAGGGGGAGGCCGGGGTTCACCGGCTGGTCCGGATCTCGCCCTTCGACGCCTCCGGACGGCGGCACACCTCTTTCGCGGCGGTGGAGGTCCTGCCCGAACTGGACGACAGCATTCAAGTGGAGATCCGGCCGGAAGATATCAAAATGGATGTCTTTCGGTCCAGCGGCGCGGGCGGCCAGCATATCAATAAAACTTCCTCCGCCGTCCGCCTGACCCATATCCCCACGGGGATTGTGGTCTCCTGTCAGACCGAGCGCAGCCAGTTCCAGAACCGGGACACGGCGATGAACATGCTCAAGGCCAAGCTGCTTGAAATCAAGGAGCGGGAACATCTCGAGCGGATCGAGGATATCAAGGGCAGCCAAGCACAGATCGCTTGGGGCAGTCAAATCCGCTCGTATGTGTTCATGCCCTATACCCTGGCGAAGGATCACCGGACTGGGTATGAAATGGGAAATATCGGCGCCGTGATGGATGGGGATATCGACGGGTTTATCAACGCCTATCTCAAGGCCGCGGCGAATGGGACACTGGGGGCCCCTGAAGAGTGATATTTTCCATAACGTTTCCTGGGCCCCCCTCGAAAATGCCCTCCGGCATTTTCCCTCCGTTTGGGTAGTCTGGACGGCCCCTGAAGAGTGATATTTTCCATAACGCTCGTGGAGGCTTCACAATAATCGACAAACCGGCCGGGTCAACCAAAATGGTTGGCCCGGCCTTTCAGATGTTTTATCCATGTTTGCGGCGTTTATTCCCCGTCGGCTTGGGCGTCTACCAGCTTCATATCGTACTTCTCCAGCCATGCGGATAAATCCGAATCTTTCGCGAACACCGACATGCCGATCGGCCGCACGCCATTGGATTCCAAATACTCCAGCCGCTGGCTGAAATCCACTTCGATCTCCCCAAACAGCCCGCTGCCGATAAACACATCCGCCTCCCGCTGATTCAGCGAAAGATTCCGCAGGGCATTGTTGGCGGCGATGCTCAGGCGATACGTCCCCAGTTCACATCAATCGGGATCCCCGACCCGGCTACGCCGAGGGCCACATCGTCTTCATCGTCGCTGGTTTGAAGGATCGCCCGCAGGATCTTCTGGTTTCCTAGGACTCCGTCTGATTCACAGCCAATGCCTTCTCGACGGCCTTTGGATCGATTCGGGTCTTCCAATCGGGATTCTCTGCCTGCCACTTGGTCCAAAAGCTGTCCCACTTGTCCTCGCCAAAGGTTCGAATGATATCCATGGCGGAGATGATGCCGCTTCCGGATTCATCCACGCTCTCAGCATAATATTTGGCTGGTTCTCTGAAGGCTTTTACACCGGATTTTTGTTTATTGAATGGGTCGTTAAGCGAGTAAACAGACTGATCCAAATTTAGAACGGTGGGCGCACCGGTTTCAAATTGATATAATACAAATAAATACGTGTCCCCTATCGTATATGGAACGCTCCCTGTCACAATTGGAATACCCATTTCCCGTTCCGTCTCGTTCAATACGCTCATCTGTTCATCCGTTTTATAATCTTTTATTCCTCCTATGATCCGAACCTGGACAGTTTCTTCTACGTTTCCTTTATATTGATCGATCGTTTCAACCGTATACACCGTGTGCAGGTGACGATGTCTCTTTTCGGTTTCTTCGGTGGCAGGCAACGCGTCTAGATCCAGCACCTCAAAAGAAATATCGGTAATTTTGCCGGTAAAAACAACGTTTGCAGCGTGGACAAGCTCCCGCGGGGAAAAGGCTTGTATTTTTGCCGTGATCTGGTAAAATATACAGGTAATGAAATGAAGGAGGCGCCTCCTATGAGCGATCCGGTCCGCAAACCTTTTTATATCACCACCGCCATCGCCTATACTTCGAGCAAGCCCCATATCGGCAACACCTATGATCCCGTGCTGGCTGACGCCATTGCCCGGTATAAGAAGCAGAGGGGCTTCGATGTTTATTTTCAGACCGGTTCGGACGAACACGGCCAGAAAATCCAACTCGCGGCTGAAAAAGAAGGGATTGATCCGAAAGAATACGTCGATCGGGTTTCCGGTCAGATTCAAGCGGTTTGGGATTGCCTGGATATCGGATACGACCGGTTCATCCGGACCACCGACGCCGACCATGAAAAGGCGGTGCAGGCGATCTTTCGCAAGCTCTATGAGCAGGGGGACATTTATAAAGGGAAATACGAGGGCAAATACTGTGTCCCCTGTGAGTCTTTTTTCACCCCGTCCCAGCTCGTGGACGGCAAGTGCCCCGACTGCGGCCGGGAGGTCACCGACGCGAGCGAGGAAGCCTATTTTCTCCGGCTGACCAAATACCAGGACCGCTTGCTTCAGTATTATGAACAGCATCCGGATTTCATCAAGCCGGATTCCCGCCGCAACGAAATGATCAACAATTTTCTGAAGCCCGGCCTTGCCGATCTGTGCGTATCCCGCACCTCCTTCACCTGGGGTGTGCCGGTGGAATTCGATCCCGGTCACGTCATCTATGTGTGGCTGGACGCTCTGAGCAACTATATCACGGGGCTGGGGTATCATCCGGACGGCAGCGGGCCCCTATACACCCGGTATTGGCCTGCCGCCTTGCACGTGATCGGCAAGGATATCGTGCGTTTCCACACGATCTATTGGCCTATTATCCTCATGGCCTTGGGCGAGCCGTTGCCAGAACAGGTGCTGGGGCATCCGTGGCTCCTTTTTGGCGAGGACAAGATGAGCAAATCCAAGGGCAATGTGCTGTATGCCGACGATCTGGTCGCCCGGTTCGGGACCGACGCGGTGCGGTATTATCTCCTGTCTCAGATCCCCTTTGCCCAGGACGGCAATATCACGCACGAGAGCTTTATCGCGGTGTACAACGCAGACCTGGCCAACACTTTGGGAAACCTGGTCAACCGCAGCGTCGCTATGGCGGGCAAGTATTTCGGCGGAACGGTCCGCCGCCCTGCCGAAACCGGTACAGGTCCCGACGCCGCGCTCTGCGCCGCCGCGGCCGCCACGGTGGAAAAGACCGCCGCCGCCATGGACACCTGGCACAACGCCGATGCCCTGGCTGCTGTGATGGAACTGGCCAAGAGGTGCAACAAGTACATCGATGAAACCACCCCCTGGGTGTTGGCCAAGTCGGAAGAAGACCGGCCCCGGCTGGAAGCGGTCCTGTACAATCTGCTGGAATCCATCCGGATGCTGGGGGTGCTGCTTCTGCCGTTTATCCCCCGTTCCGCCGAGAAAATCCTCGCCCAGTTGGGTGTGTCCGGGGATCTTGCCGCTTACGATTCTCTGGTGTTCGGAGAGGCCAAAGATTTCAGCGTGGGGGCTCCCGAGCCGATATTCGCCCGCATTGATGCGGATAAGGTGCTCGCGGAAATGGCGGCGGAGAAGGGGTCCGAGCCCACGCCCACGGATTTGGATGCCGCACAGCCGGAGGGGGTCGTCTCTCTGCCGCAGATTGGGATTGACGACTTCGCCAAGGTGGAACTGCGGGTGGCCCGCATCACCGCCTGCGAGCCGGTGAAAAAAGCCAAAAAGCTGCTCAAGCTGACCCTGGACGACGGCAGCCGTGTCCCCCGCACGGTTTGTTCCGGAATCGCCAAATGGTATAAGCCGGAGGAACTCGTCGGACAGCAGGTGGTGCTGGTGGCCAATCTCAAGCCCGCGGTACTCTGCGGAGTAGAGAGCCAGGGAATGATCCTTGCTTCCTCCGGCACCGACGCCGAGGGAAACGAGACGGTCCGGGTTTTGTTTGTGCCCGGCGCGGCTCCCGGCGACCAGGTGCGATAAGAGAAAAACAGACACCCTGCCGGGTTTGTAGCCCGGCAGGGTGCTTTTCAGCCGTATTTTTACAAGGAGGGGTGCTGCGTGCCCGCGATATTCGATTCTCACGCGCATTATGACGATTCCGCATTTGACCCGGATCGGGATGTTCTACTCACCCGCCTGTTTGACCAAAGCCAGGACTATCCGGTGACAGGGATCGTGAATGCCGGCAGCACGGTGGATTCCTCCCGGATGAGCCTGCGTCTGGCGGAAGCCTATCCCCATCTGTTTGCCGCCGTCGGAGTGCATCCGGAAGAGGCAGCCTCCATGACCGGAAGGGCTCTGGATGAAATCCGGGCGATAGCCACCCATCCCAAAGCGGTGGCCATCGGAGAAATCGGCCTGGATTATCATTTTGAGGACGCTTGTCCCCGAGAGGTGCAGATGGCCTGGTTTCGCCGTCAGCTTGAACTCGCGCAGGCGCTGTCTCTGCCCGTGATCCTCCATGACCGGGAGGCCCACCAGGATATGCTGGAGACCCTGTCCGCCTTCTATCCCGCCGGCCCCGGCAAAATGGAGCGGGCCGGGGTGCTTCACTGCTTCTCGGGGAGTGTGGAGATGGCCCAAGAGGTGATCCGGCGGGGATTTTATATCGGCCTGGGAGGCGTCGTCACCTTTAAGAATGCCCGGAAAGCGGTGGAAGTGGCCGCCGCCGTTCCCTTGGATGCGCTGCTGCTCGAAACCGATGCGCCCTATATGGCGCCGGTGCCCTACCGGGGAAAACGGTGTGATTCGGGCATGATCGCCGCTACCGCCGCCCGGGTCGCGGAGATCCGGGGGATGTCCGCCGCCGACCTTCTCGCCCGAACAGAAGAGAACGCCCGCCGCTTGTTCGGAATAGCCGCTGATTGACAATGTTTCCCCGGCTGGGGGGTTCTGTCGAAAGCCAGAGCCAAAAGCCGTCTGTCAAGAGGCTACAGCGGATTCTTCGATTTCCTGGTCATAAAAGGACGGGTTGGGCGCCGCGGATTTGAATCCCGCCTTGCGGGCAATCGCGCTGACAAAGAAGCAGAGAAGCAGGGAAACGAGCATGGCCAGGCAGGCGAAATGAGGGCCGAGTCCTTTGAGCGGTCCCCAAAAAGGGAGGCTGGCCGAGGGAAAAAATAACTGGGCGAGCAGAGGCGGCAGGGCGGTGAAGAAACCGCCGAGCATCCCGGCCCAGGCTCCCGCCCGGTTGATCCCTCTCCAGTACAGGCTGACTGCGTAAGGGGCCAGGAAGGACCCGGAAATGATCCCCCAGGAATAGGACATCATGTCTAGAATGGGGGTCTTGCTGTTGGCGATGAAATAGGACAACGCCACAAACACGAGGCAGATTCCTTTCGTCACCCATGCGGCCTTGACCTTGTCAAGACGGGGTGCATGGGGCTGAATCAGGTCCATCGTCAAGGTGGAGGATGCCGTGATGGTGATGGAGGACAGGGTAGACACCGACGCCGCGATCAGCAGAACCAGCACCACACCCGCCAGGATGGTGGGGATCCCCGCCTGATCCAGCATGTTGGGGATCAGGTAATCCGGATGGCCTTCGCCGCCGGCGGGCGGAGAAGGCAGCTCGGTGAAAAACAGATGGGAGAAAGAGCCGATGAAGTACCCCCCGCCGGCCACCACCAGGGCGAACAAGGTGGAGATAACGGTGCCCCGGCGTACCTCTCGGTCGTCCCGGATACCGTAATATTTATGGATCATTTGCGGCAGTCCCCAGGTTCCGAGAGAGGTCATGAGCACCGTCGCCCAAAGCCCGGCGTGCTGGGCGGCGGTCAGGTGCAGATCCGCGGTTGCGCGAGCGGCGGCTTCGAGCCCGGCGGAGAGCCCCCCCACTTGATCACAGCGAAGGATCGCCGCAATCAGGAGGATGACGCCCCCCAGCATCACGAGCCCCTGTACAAAGTCGGCCCGCAGTGTGGCGGCGTATCCGCCCAGTATCACGATCGCGGCAGCGGCCAGGGCAATGACCGCCATGCACACCTGTTCGTCCACCTTCAGCAGCACCGCGCAGACGCTGGTCAGGCCCTTGTAAACCGAAGCGGAATAGGGCAGGAGAAAAATGAAAATCACGGCGACGCAGAAAAGCTTGATTCCGCGGCCTCCGAAACGTTTCTCAAAAAACTGGGGCATGGATTTGATCTTGAGCCGGCGCGTGGTTTCCCTCGTCCGCCTGGCCAACACCAGCCAGGCCAACAGGGAACCGATGATGGCGTTGCCGATGCCGGGCAGCACAGCCCAAAGGCCGTAATCCCATCCGGTTTTACCCGCGTAGCCGATAAACATGACGGCCGAAAAATACGCCGTGCCGTAAGAAAAAGCGGACACCCACGCTCCGGCGTTCCGTCCCCCCACCGTGAAGTCGGTAATCGTCTTGGATTTGCGACCGCTCCAAAACCCCACCGCCAGGATAAAAACGGCGTAAACCGCAATGGTGATCCAGATCACCGTCTCGTTGGACATAAAATCCACCCCGATACTTTATTACTTTAAACCGTTGCGGTTTAAAGCGTGTGTGCTTATCATACCGGATTCTAGGGGAAAATGCAAGACCTGCGGCCGAAAAAGCCCCAAAAAGCCGCGAAGGCGGGCGGGGAGGCCGGAACAGAGAAAGTAGGAGGGATGGCTGCCGTCTGTTGGGAGTCCGAACAGGGCTCCTCTAGAAATGCAATTCCGGAAAAAACGGAAGAATGCAATTCCGGAAAAAACGGAAGAATCCCTTGACGCGGCGCTCCGAGTATGCTATGATAAGGAGCGCCGTCGAACTATACGGCGGCGTCTCATGCGGGTGTAGTTCAGTGGTAGAACCCCAGCCTTCCAAGCTGGTCGTGTGGGTTCGATTCCCATCACCCGCTCCATGTCCTGCGGGACCTTGCGCCTGTAGCTCAGCTGGATAGAGCATCTGCCTTCTAAGCAGAGGGCCAGGGGTTCGAGTCCCTTCAGGCGCGCCATCCATGGTGGATATAGCTCAGTTGGCTAGAGCGCCAGATTGTGGCTCTGGAGGCCGTCGGTTCGAGCCCGATTATCCACCCCAAAACAGGGACACGCGGGCTCTTTCCGGGTGTCCCTCTTCTGTCCGGCAGCAGGCGGTTCGTCGCCTGTTATATTGGGATGTAGTCTAGTGGTAGGACAGCAGACTTTGACTCTGCTCGTGCTGGTTCGATTCCAGCCATCCCAGCCACACCCGCGGTGAGCATGTCGCGCACCGCGGGTTTTCTTTTTATCCGGACAGGCCGTCCGCGTCCAGGATCGCCTGCTTTCAGTGTCGGCGCTCTGCGGTGGATATGGCCTTCCTCAAATCAAAAAGACTCCCTGCGGCGATTATAAATCCATCTTCCCGGCGCAAAATAACAATCAGGAGATGACGCGATGAATCTGCTTTTAAGCGACATGGTTTTCCGAACGGCATTGCCTCAAACAGCGGATAACCGGTATGTTTTCCTTCCGGAACAGAACGTGTCAAACTGCATCGGCTGTTTTGGCTGCTGGGTCAAAACACCGGGAAAATGCGTGATACGAGACGACGCGGTCTCGGTTTATCCCCTGATCGCGCAGAGTCGGAAACTGCTGTACGTCAGCCGGATACGGTACGGCTCCTACGATATTCCGATGAAAACCATGCTCGAGCGAGCCATCCCGGTCCAGCAGGCCTTTATCCGCCTGCATCAGGGGGAAACCCATCACGTGCAGCGAAACGTGGCGGAAAAGGACGCCGTGATTCTGGCCTACGGTGAAACCTCTGAAGAGGAGCGAGGCCTGTTCCGTCGTTTGGTTGAACGCAACGCCAAGAATATGCTGTTTAAAAGCTGGAGGATCCATTTCGTCCCCCAAAACGAAGTGGAAAATGAGGTCGTCAAGGAGGTCGCGTTATGGGGAACCTCATGATTGTCAACGGGAGTCCCCGGGCGCCGAGATCCAATTCCAAACGATACATCCGGCTTTTTGAAGAGTTTTGGGGATCACCGGCCGAGGTGTACCAGGTGACGGCCGGCCGGCACCAGGAGGCTTGCCGGAAAATCAGCGAATGCCGGGACCTGCTCTTGGTTTTCCCTTTGTATGTGGACGGCGTTCCCGCTGTGCTGATGCGCTTGCTCTTTGACCTGGAAGGGTCTTTTTCGGCAAACCGGCCGACTGTCCATGTCCTCGTCAACTGCGGTTTTTTGGAGCCGGAACAGAACCGCACCGCGGTCGAGATCATCCGGTTATTCTGCAAGCAAAGCCGCTGCCCCTTTGGGTCGGTGCTTTGTATTGGCGCGGGCGAAGCCATTTTAGACACGCCCTTTGTCTTTCTGGTCAAACGCAAGATTCAAAAAATGGTGCGGGCCATCCGGTCGGGAAGCCCTGTCTCGCTAAAGGTCACGATGCCTCTGACAAAAAAAGGGTTTTTGAAAGCCTCCACAGCTTATTGGATCCGGTACGGGGCACAGAACGGAATCCATCGGGAGCAGATGGCAACGATGGAGATCGAGGGACAGGACAGTCCGTCTTCTCCAAAGCGCGGCGGCTCTTAGCCATATTCCGGCAGGAAATTCTGCATTTATGAAAAAGCAAGGCGAAAGGAGAGAATCCACTTTCCGATTTTATAATACAACAAAAATTTATTAAATAGATATTGAATACAATATTACTTTATCCCACTTTATCATAAAACCCCTATGCCAATGAATCCTATACTATACTATAGGATAGCATAATGGCAGTGAGGTGAGGATATTGCGCTCTCTGAAGCAAAAAGTCAGCATTACACTGGACGGCGATCTGATCGAAAGGCTTCGTATCCTGGCGGAGGAGCAGGACCGCTCTTTTTCTCAATTTATCAACATGGCATTAAAAGAATACTTGAAAAGATTGGACAAATCCGGGAATTCCCAATTATGAAAATATCCGAAAAATGCTCCGAATGGCCGTCGCCATCCGGAGCGTTTTTTAAATCAGGCCCTTCCATTTTGGTAGAATTTCCACTGTGAACATTCCTATGCAATTCCAACTCTGTCAAAATAATTAGCGCTTCTAAAATCCATCAGAGCCGTATATACTACAAAAATTTACAAAACAAACATGAAATATATTACTACTTAATCCTACTTCATGCTAAAAAGCCATATCTCTGCTTATCTTATATTATACTATACAATAGTACAAAAGGTTGCGAGGTGAGAGTTATGCGCCCTCTGAAACTTAAAGTCAGCATTACGCTGGACAGCGATCTGGCCGAAAGGGTCCGCTCTCTGGCGGAGGAAGAGGAACGTTCCTTTTCCCAGTACATCAACATGGTCCTGAGAGAACACCTAAACAGACTGGATCAATTCGACAACCCGTAGGCATAACCACTCATGAAAAACGCCGTCCTACCCGGACAAAATTTCGGGCGGGACGGCGTTTTTTAACCAGGTTGGCCCTCAATGCCATCCGGAGGCGGGGACTTTTCTTCAGAAAAAGGGGCCGGTGTTTTACGAATTCGCTGGACAGCCTTCAGCCGGTATTCGGGGTCGGTTTCAAAACCGACGAAGGTCCGGCCGGTCTGTTTGCAGACCACGGCCGTGGTGCCGCCGCCCATAAACGGATCGAGCACCAGATCGCCGGGCCGACTGCTCGCAAGAACCAGCCGCCGGATCAGCTCCAGCGGCTTTTGAGTGGGATGGATCCGGTCCTTTTCCTGGTAAAAATTGATGTCGTCCCACACGTCGGTATATCCCATTTGAGGATTGAAGGTGATGGCCAGCCGGTCGTACGGGTAGGTGAACTCCAGGATGGCCTGCAGCTTGTCCCAATATTCCGAAGTGGGAAGCTGCTCGCACACGTTGTCCCCTGTATAAATGCTCCACATGCCGCCGCCGTTCGATTTGACCCCCAGCCGCTCGTTGATTTCCTTGGCCGTCAGCCCCCGTTCCCGCTGCCGCCGCCGGAGGAGATCGCGGACAAAGGGGCGGGGATCCTTATAAAGAAACAGAATACTCTCGGTGACATTGGGAAACATCTTGTATTTTTTGGTGGCGCGTCCCGATACCGCCTGTATCCCCTTGTTCACGACGATTTGCTGGCGGAGCCGGAGACCCGCTTTTTCGAGATGGGGCAGCAGGAGGGAGAGGATGCGGAAATAACCGAACAGGTAAAAGCTGCCACCCAGCCGCAGAACCCGTGCGGCCTGCTCAAACCAGGAGACCGACCACTGGATATAATCCTCCTCCGTCCGCCACTGATAATCCCATTTCTCCCCTACAACCTTAAAATAAGGCGGATCGGCCACGATCAGATCCACCGTTTCAGCGGATAGGTGGGCCGCCATGCCGGGAATACAGTCCTCCGGATAGATATGATTGCGCCTCAACGTGACTCTTCCTTTCCCGGGCGGGCAGGGTCTCCGCCGCTGGAGAATAGGGCCGATGGCACTTTCGCGGGCAAACGGCCGATATGCCTATTGTAGCATGCCGTCTGGAATATGGCAAACCTCTTTTGTGAAAACAGCGTCGCATATACGCAGATATTTCCCGTTAGGACTTGTCCTTCGGAGACAGGGGGAGGTTGGTTCGGGAAATTTCTGCAAAAAGGGCGCCGGCTTCTTTACAATTTCTCCGAACCGGGGTAAAATGGAGAAGAGCGCCGCCTACAGGCGGTCGTCCGATTATCGAAAAAGGATGGACACGGATGACAAACGCGATCTGGAATCCGGAGATGGAATGCATCGGCCGGAAAGAACTCGAAGCGATCCAGCTCGAGCGGTTGAAAGCTCTGGTCGATTACTGCGACCGCACGGTCCCGTTCTATCACGACCGTCTCGCTGCGGCCGGGGTGACGGCGGACAAGATCAAAGCCCTCTCGGATATTCAATACATACCGTACACGACCAAGTCGGATCTGCGGGACACCTATCCCTTCGGGATGTTCAGCGTCCCCCGCCGGGAACTGGTCCGCATCCACGCCTCCTCCGGCACGACCGGGAACCCCACTGTGGTGGGG
>USDZ01000042.1 GCA_900553525.1 uncultured Oscillospiraceae bacterium | reverse complement strand
ATATCCCAAAACAAACAATCCGCCATATACAAACCCATATTCGTAATCCCGCGATTTGTGATAGAGGCCGTTATGAAGCTGGAGATTCACCAGACCGCGGTACAAGCTGCCGGTCATCGCCGACATATCCGCCGTCCGGTAGCGTCCGCCCGTCTGGTGGACATGGGGATACAAAACAGCGGGAATCTCCATTTTCCGCGGCATATCGTAATCGGCCGTCCGGTTATCGCCGATATGCACGAGGGTGCGGCCCGGACCGACGGATTCCAAAACCGCCCGATACAGCCCGCCTCCGCTTTTCGAGACCCCATAATCGCTCGAAACGAAGTAGTCCTTCAAGCCGCTGTAGCCGCATCCCTCCAGAAGCTGCCGGACGCGAGCCCCGCCAAGGTACATATCCGACACCGCCAATACCGGTTTTCCAAGCCTTTTCAATTCTGCGACGACGCGCAACATATAGGGATTGCCCATGCAGCACCGGCGTTCCCATTTCCATTCGACAGACATGCCGGTTTCTTTGGGGATGCCGGTTTCCTTTTCTATCGCCTCCCAGATTTCCGAAAATGCAATTTCCGAAGAACCCGTTTCCTGCCGTCTGCGTTTTCGAAGTGATCTCTCGGTTTCGATGCGGATCCGACGGAAATCCGGGTATTGCAGATCCATTCCCACCAGAAAAAAGAGGTCGGTGGGATGGGAGAGGGGACGAAACAGCAGGGTATCAAATACATCGAACGACACCACATCGTATTGCGCGAGTTCCCGTGCGAACGCCTCCGGGTTTTGCCGGACCGAAAGGGAGGATTCGCTCCCCTTGTCGTATAAGACAAGGGGAGCTCCTACGCAAGCCCGGCCAAACGAGAGATAATACCGCGCGTTGAGCCACAGCAGATATACAGCGGCTTTCCAGCGGCTGCCCGGATGTCTTTGCAGAAAGCGGTCCCGGATCGCCGGAACCCGATTGACCAGGATCCGATACAGCCGATGCTTCACGGCCTATCCCTCCTTCATTTTCTCATAAGCGCTGCAGACCTCTCCAGGGCCCCCGATCTTCCGCAGCCGTCCCTTTTCCAACCAAATGGCCCTGGTGCAATGGCTGCGGATCGCCGATGTGGAGTGGGAGACAATCAACACGGTCGAACCGGCCTGCATCATTTCCCGGATACGGGCCTCGCTTTTCTTACGGAAAAACAAATCGCCTACGCTGAGTACCTCATCCAAGATCAGGATTTCCGGCGTATCCTGGGCGGTGGCGATGGCAAAACCCAATCGGGAAATCATGCCGGAGGAATAATTGCGCACCTTTTCCTCCATAAATCCCTCCAGTTCCGCGAATCGGACGATCTCCCGGTATTTGGCATCGATAAAGGATTTGGTATACCCGATGATGGCGCCGTTTAGATAAACGTTCTCCCGCCCCGTCAGCTCCAGGTCAAACCCGGTTCCCAGGGTGAGTAGCTGCACCTTTTTTCGATCCACCCACACTTTGCCCGCCGTGGGGATCAACGCCCCGGAAATGATCTTCAGCAATGTACTTTTTCCGGATCCGTTCGTGCCGATAATGCCCACGACCTCGCCTTTTCCGATGGACAGGTTCACATCGTCGAGAGCCGTAAACATCTCATAGCGGTGTCCCCTGCGGATCGCGCGCACCAGATATTCCTTGAGGCTCGACGCTTCATCCCTTGCCCGCCGGAAACGCATGGTGACATGTTCGACTTCGATCGCCGGATCCGCATCCCGATTTTCAGACATGGTGCGCCTCCCCCTCCCTCACAATTTCTGCATGATCCGGTTTTGGTTACGCCGGAAAACTCCATGCCCGAGAAGCAGCATACCGGCTCCCCATAGAACCATCTGAAGCAGTTCCATCCCCTGCGGCCAAAGGCCCTCCATCACCGCTTTCCTCAGGCAGTGGATGTAAATATAAAGGGGATTGATCTGAATGACCGACCGGATGAAGCCCTGCAGTTGTTCCACCGGATAAAAAATCGCCGAACAGTACATCCAAAGGGTCAGCACCACGGTATACAGGTGCTTGATATCGCCGAAAAACACATAAGCGGTTGCCAGAATATAGGAAAGTCCCAGGGAAAAGGCGAACAAACAAAGGATAATGAGCGGGGCGATCAGCATGCTCCACTTGAGGGAGATACCGAATACCGCCAGCATCACCCCATAAGCTATCAGAGAATAGCCCAACTGAATAAGCGAGGTATACACCCTGGTCAGGATGAATAAATCCATGGGAAATTTCACCTTAATGAGCAGGGCTTTGTTGTCCACCAGGGTAGTCATGGCCGCATTGGTAGCCCCCGTAAAGGTCTGCCATAAAATATAGCCGGTGAGATAATAAATGGGATAGTTTTCAATCGAACGGCGGAACAACTGTGAAAAAATCAGGGATAGGACCGCCATGGACAGCAGAGGGTTCAGTACGCTCCACAAAATTCCCAGATAAGACCGGGCGTATTTTCGCTTGACTTCCCGGGACGTCAACTGCCGGATCAAAAAGGCATATTGCCGACGCTGGCGTATGTCGGTCATGTTTTTTCACCTCCATACTGTTTTCGGGCTCTGAGTATCTTCCGTCCATACCGCAGAATCTGATACAGCGTGTTCTGCCGGAGATGCCGGCCGACATGACGGCCGTTGCGTACCGCGCTCCCTTCATACCAGGCGCTCTCGCGTACACTGCCTTTCCGAACACCGCTCATCACCAGCAGCTTGTGAAGCGCGTGATTGGCTTTGAGCTCCTCTTCGGAAAGCGGAGCGGCAATGGGCTGTTCCCCTCCCTCCAATACGTCGTCCGAAAAAGATAGGTTGCCGAAAACAGTCGTCTCCTGCGGAGAAGGGTTACCCATAAATGTGTCCAACAACTTGCGCAGGGTGTGCCGGTCCCTTTCAAGATCGGGCGGGCCCCAATCCTCCCGTGACAGCCGGCGGATATAGTCCATCAGATATCGTCCGGTTCGCTCGATAAACGCCTGGCGGCCGGGCGATATGCTCCCATAACAGGGGACAAACGTCTCTCCCTCTTTGCGGTAACCCAGCGTCATCCCATGCGGGGCTGTGTAAACCGCCTCAAACAGACAGTTGTTGAAACGGATTTTTTCCCGTAAATTGCCCTCCGGAGCAAAATAGTAGCTGTGATATTCCGACGGATTGACCCCATCGGGCAGTTCATATAAACCCCAGTAGTATCCCTCTATTTTCCCGCCTCGCCCTATACAGGCTAACGCCTCGTTCAAAGACTTTTGCATGGAGCCGGTCCATCCGCTGTCCACAACGGCGTCGGGGAATTCCCGACATAAGCCTTCCTGCTTTAAATACCCGCACAGATTCGGAAACGCTTCGCGCGAATGGCGGTCCATATACGATAGAAAAGCTCCGCAGTCTTTGAGCCGTTTCCGGATATCCGTCAGTGCCGCAAAAGGAACCGCGTCGTTTCGAGCATACGGCAGGTTCAGGATGCGCAGAACCTCCTCCCTCTCTTCTCCGTTCAGTCCCGCCCGGCTGAGCAGTTTTTCAGGGGTTATCGACATCCCTCCTCGGCAGACCGCATCGAGCGCCTCCTCCCGGTCCAGATGGAACAGCGGCAACCGAAGCGAATACCGGGAACAACTCAGATACCGGCATTCCATGGGCAGCCGGTAGGCTTCGCAGAAGATCCGGGCTGCATGATAAAAGAAATACCCGTCTCTCGCCAGAAAGTACAGCCGCCTCACGCCGTTCTCCTTGGCCTGTTCCAACAACCAGTGGGTGAATGCCCCCAACGCCGGGGCCAGCACATGGCTGCACACCACCGCCATGGGATCTCCGTTCGGAACGTCCATTTCCTGCACCGCTCGCAACATCCGAGGATTTTCCTGTAAATACCGTCGGTAGAGTCCTCGTCTACCGACGGATGATTCTATAGATTGTTTTATCATGATTCTTCACATCGTCTTGTCAGTACGCTTCAGACGCCTGTTAATATAATGGTGTACCGGTGCCGGAATGGAGCCGGTCAGCAGAGGCTTGAGTACATAGGGGAAGGTGGCCGTCTCCAATACGCCCATATTCCGGAATCCCCGGTAACGCAGACGCATTTCACGCAGACGCCGGCGAAAGGTCCGCTTGCGATAGGAGTCGTAGCTCTCCCAATACTGCAAAAGGGGATCCTGCAGGTTGTAACCCCGGTTCCCTCTCTGATGGAGGCGCATAAACAATTCATAGTCTTCGCAGAGAAGGTATTGACGGGATTCGTCATATCCCCCGCAAAGAATCAGCACGTCCCGGCGAAACATAACGGAGGGATGGATAAACGGCGAATTGTATAGATAATCTCTTGTCTGCGGGATCTCCGGCATCTTTTGAAATCCCCAGACGCCCTGGTCGTCCATCAACTCGGCATTGGAACCGACCCACTGGTACTGCGGATGGCTTTCGAGAAACGCCACCTGTTTTTCCAGGCGGTCCGGCTTCGCCAGATCGTCGTCATCCATCCTCGCGATAAAACGCCCCGCCGCCTGCCGGATACAGACATTGAGAGCATGGGCCAGTCCGCGGTTTTCCATGCCGCGCAGACAACGGATCCGCTCATCCAGGCGACCCGCCCGTCGGATAATCTTTTGATAGGGCTCCGCCGATCCGTCGTCATAGACCAGCAGTTCCCAATCGAAAAAGCTTTGCCTTTGAATGGACTCCAGCGCCTGGATAAACCGCTTTGGGGATTTGGGGTTATACACGCCCATAATGATGCTGACGCTCACGGGTTTGTTCATGGTACATACGTCCTATTCTCTTATCCACATCGGCATAGATCCGCTGCATCACCGCATTGGCATACCGCATTTCAAAAGGCCGGACGGAATCCAGACAATACCGGCGCATGGCTTTTTTCGAGTCAGGGTCCATATGCGACAGGATCTCGATTCCCTGTGCAAAGCCGCTTATATCGTCATGCCGGTACACCAGGCCGTTCCTGCCGTGTTCCATATATTCCCGGGTTCCCCGATTGTCCGAGGCGATCACCGGTACTCCCATAGCCAACGCCTCCAGCCCCGCCATACCCAATCCCTCCCGTATCGACGGGAATACGGCAGCGTCCGCACAGCCGAGAATATCCGCAACGTGCAGGCAATAGCCGTATAGGGTCACGGTATTTTTCAGCCCCATCTCCAGGATCCATCTCTCCAGGCGACTCCGAAAGAAACCGTCACCGCAGATACCGTACCGTATATGGGAGATGTCCCGGCGGGTCTCCCGCAGCCTTACCAAAGCCTCCAGGACCGCTTTGTGGTTCTTGTTAGCGTTGAGTTCCCCCACTGAAACAAGAAAAAACTCATCTTCCCGGATGCCAAGCCGCTCTCTCCCCGCCCGTCGCGCTTCTTCCGGCAGGGGATGAAACACGCCGGTGTCCAGTCCCACGCCCGGAATTTTATAAACGGCGCCTTTTTTTCTCAGCCGGAATTCTTTCGCGTTACGGTAATCCTCCTCGTTGATCACAATTAGGATATCGGTATATCGGGCGAGAGCCTTTTCCACCTCGAAATATGTCAACCAGTTAAAAAGCGGCGCGCCTTTATAAAAATGAAACCCGTGGGCCGTATAAATCACCAGCGGTTTCGGGCCCTTGACCAAATGCCCCGCGAGGCGGCCCAGCACGCCCCCCACCGGCGTATGGCAATGAACGACTTGAATGGCATACTTCCGGATGATCGCGCAAATCTGCCTCAGCGCCTTTTGATTCTCTTGGAATAGGAACGGAGACCGGGCAATCGCGATATGGTGCAGCCGGATCCCCATCTCCCCCAGTTTCTCTTTTTCAGATCGATAAGGCGGTTCGTTCATATTGGCGGCAAAATGCACCACATATCCCATTTGCTTCAGAATATTCACGTTTTCTCTTTCGAATTTCCAGAGAAAATCGCTGGTTGTGGTCAGAATCAGGATATGCTTCTCCAAAGTGGGTCTTCCTCCCCCATATGGGTGCGGCAATAAAAAAATCTTCTGCAAACAGTTTGCCATTCGCAGAAGATTTTATACTCCGTATCGCGACACGCTCCATGCATCCGGCGTTTGTCGTGGGAGCTGCCTTATGTTATAATATGGGCGATTCCATTGTTACATGTTAAATGGGAGGGAAACGGCCATGCATTCGCTGGAAAAAATGGACGATTTTTTTACCGCTCGGGTGGATGGATATGACGAGCATATGCTTACCAACGTGTGCGGCTGCCGCCAAGCCTACCGGGAGATGGCGCGGCTCCTTCCCCGTTCCTGCCGTGTCCTGCTCGACCTCGGCTGCGGTACCGGGTTGGAGTTGGACGAGATATGGAAAATACGGCCCGATATTGCCGTCGTGGGAATCGATCTGACCCAGGCCATGCTGGACAAATTGAGGGAAAAGCATCCGGACAAACAGATGACATGTATCTGCGGCGATTATTTTACAGAGGAACTGGAAGAATCGCGATTCGACTGCGCCATATCTTTTCAGACAATGCACCATTTTTCGCATGAACGGAAAATCGGATTGTATCGAAAGATCCACCGCTCCCTCAAAGACAACGGGAACTATATCGAATGCGACTATATGGTGGAATCCCAGGAGGAAGAAGAGTGCTATTTTGCCCAAAACGCCCGAATCCGCGCGGAACAGAAGATTCCTTCGGACGCGTTTTACCATTACGATATCCCTTGTACCGTCACCAACCAGATAAACATGCTCCGGACGGCCGGCTTTCCTTTCGTGGAAAAAGTGTATCGCCTGGGGAACACAACGATCCTGGTCGCCGGCAAATAGCCGGATGCCAAGAACCGCTTTCACGCCTGTTGACTTCCAGAGAAAACACACCCGCCCAGCCGGTACCGGTCGGGCGGGTTAGAATACCGACAGCCAATGCAATTCCATTAAAAATTATCGTTTCTTCCTCCATTTCAACAGCCACGCAGAATTGACAATGACGGCAACCGATCCGGCGTTATGTACCAAAGCGCCCACCACTGGGTTTAAAATCCCGGTAATCGCCAGGATAATGGCCAGAAAATTCAAACCCATGGAAAACGACAGGTTGCATTGAATGGTCCGCATCATCCTTTTGGCCAATGCGAAAAGATGCGGCAGTTCCTTGACCTCGTCGTCCACCAGAGCTATGTCCGCGGCATCCACGGCAATATCGCTGCCGACGCCGCCCATCGCGATGCCTACAGCCGCTTTTTTTAAAGCCGGCGCGTCGTTTACGCCGTCTCCGATCATACAAACCGGTTGATTTTCCTTTTGATACCGGTCAATCCAGGTCAGCTTATCCTCTGGCAGACAATTCGCATGTACCTCCTGTATTGGCAACCGGCCGGCTATAGCCTGTGCCGCTTCCGTATGGTCCCCGGTCAATAGGACCGGTTGCATGCCGAGAGCGGCAATCTGACGAATCGTCTCGGCACTCTCCGGCCGCAGGGTATCGGCTAATGCCAGAAACCCTGCGAGGGTTTTGCCGACGGCAATATAGAGAACGGTATTGCCCTGAGCCAGAAACTTTCCCGCCTCCGCAGCGGCATGCGCGGACAGCGTTATGTCATTCTCTTCCATGAGTTTTGGATTGCCGACCCATATTTTTACGCCTTGGGACTCTGCCGCCACGCCGCAACCTGGAAGCATCGTAAATGCCTCCGGCTGGGGAGCCGGAGAAAAGGCCGTCCGTTCATAGCAACGCACCACCGCCTTCCCCAAAGGATGTTCCGACCGTTTTTCCGCACAGGCCGCCATTCGAAACAGTTCCCGTTCCGAATACTCCGGGTAAAAGCTGCGGATCTGCGTAACCTCCGGCGTTCCATAGGTCAGGGTTCCCGTTTTGTCAAAAGCAACCCGGCTGACCTTGGACAACCGTTCCAGCGCGTCGCCTTCTCGCACAAGGAAACCGTGTTTGGTGGCGTTGCCAATGGCCGCCATAATCGCGGTAGGGGTTGCCAAGACCAGCGCACAAGGACAAAATACGACCAAGATGGTCACAGCCCGGAGAATTTCCCCGCTGATTAGCCAGGTCAACGTCGCGGCGGTCAGAGCGATGACGACAATCCAAGTGGCCCACCGGTCGGCGACCCCTACGATCTTGGCTTTCCCCGCATCCGCCGACTGAACCAGTCGAATCATGCGCTGAATGGAACTGTCTTCACCGACTTTGGTGGCTTTCATATCAAAGGAGCCGAATTGGTTGACGGCTCCGCTGGACACCTCATCCCCCACCGTTTTATCCACCGGCAGAGACTCACCAGTCATGACGGCTTGGTTCACGGAGGTCTGGCCCTTCAGGATCACGCCGTCCACCGGAACGCTTTCCCCCGGCAGGACCCGGAGGATATCGCCTACCTTGACCTGTTCGGCAGGGATCACTTTCTCCCGGCCATCCGATAAGAGTCTCGCCGTCCTGGGAGTGAGATGCACCAGTCTTTCAATTCCGGCTCTCGCCTTGGCGACGGTCAAATCCTCTAGCAGGGCGCCGAGCTGCATGATAAAAGCCACCTCTCCGGCCGCAAAGTCCTCCCCGATGACGACCGAAGCGATCAATGCGATTGACACCAGCACATCCGCTTTGATATCAAACGCCGTGACCAGCCCCACGATAGCCTCCAAAAGGATGGGAATACCACATAGAATGATAGCAATCCATGCCGCATCGAAAGGAAGGGGGGGTCCAAAAAGACTGACAACCAACGCGGCTCCTGAAACGGTGAGAAGCACCATGTCCTTTTTTACCCCGCCAAGCCCCAAAAGATGTTCCAGCCAGTTCATCGCTTTTTTCATAAAACGCCCCCTATACGAATACGGGTATGTGTTTTTAAGAACATTATACCTATACGGGTATTGGTTTGTCAAGGCGTAAAAAAAGAACCGTCTCACCGGACGGCTCATGGAAAATGAAATCGGTCATGTCAAATTGGCAAAACGTTCTACGGCTTTTGTAAATCCTTCAATCGTTTTATCCGCGTCCCCATGCTCAATCCCATCCCGCACACAGTGTTTTATATGGCCTTCCAAGACAACCTGTCCGACACGATGGAGGGCCGATTTTGCGGCGTTGATCTGGGCCAGAACGTCCTCACAAGGAACATCCTCGTCCACCATACGGTCGATTGCCTGCACCTGACCGATGATTTTTTTCAGTCTTCGGTGAAGGTTCTCCGCGTCCATACACTGTCTCATCTCACACCTCCGATTACCTCAAGGGGTATCTGTATACGGGTATTGTCGCATTGCATTTCGGCGTCAGGGAAAAACACCTTCCTAATCCATGAGAGGTTCTTTTCTGGCCCCGCTGTCATTTTTTAATGGTCGCTCCCGACAATAGCGACGGCTACCGCATTCTCTTGCAAAATCCGTTTGAGGACTTTTCTAAACTGGAAAGCAACCAGGGCGGCGGTAAAAGTAACCGCGGGGAGCGCCAGTTTGAGCAATAGCCTGCCGACTGGTTCTTTCCCCAAAAACTCCTTGTCCTCGTTCAAGAGAACGCCCTTCTTTCTGTCTGCGTGTTTCCCGTCAAGCCGGATTGGCCAAGCGATAGGAAAACTGGCTGATATCGTATACGCCTGAGCGCATCACATCCACGTATTTTATCGCCTTGCCGAGTCCGAGCGCCACACATTCTTCCGGATTCCCAGCTATACGGCAGGCGACGCCGGTACGCTCCGCGATCAAATCCGCCATACCGTTCAGCCGGGACAGGCCACCAGTCAGGACAATTCCCCCGGCCATTACGTCTCCCGCCAATTCCGGAGGCGTATTTTCCAGCACCCGCTGGATAACGCTCACCATCTCTTCCAGCGGCTCGGTTATAGCCTCCTGTATATCTTGAGAAGTCACCTGGCACACCGACGGCAGGCCCGTAACAGCGTCCCGTCCCGGCACCTTCATGGAATTCCCTGGTTTGCCCGGCAGGGCACAGCCGATGGTCTTCTTCACTTGTTCAGCTGTTAGCACCCCAATGATGTGGTTGTATTTGTTCCGCATAAAGCGGATGATGGCCTCATCCAAATCATCTCCGCCCACTTTGGCCGAAATAGAGGAGGCCACACCCCGCAGAGTCATCACCGCCACATCCACCGTACCGGCGCCGAGATCGGCCGCCATACACCCCCTGGCCGCCGCCACGTCAAGGCCGGCCCCCACCGCTGCCGCAACCGATTCTTCCATCAGAACGACCCGGCGGACGTTTGCCGCCGTCACAGCCTCGATCACCGAGCGCTGTTCCACCTCCGTTACGGCCGCCGGTACGCTCACCGCTGCACGGGGTTTAAGTACCTTGTAAGCGCACACCTTTCCCACCAAGTGTTTTAACATCCGCTCCGCGGCGTCGTAGTCGGATATGACGCCCTTGGAGAGCGGCCGGATGACCTGAATGGAGGAGGGGGCGCGGCCCTGCATGGCATACGCCTCCCGGCCGCAGGCAATCATGCGGCCGCTTTTTTCATCCACGGCCAGAACGGCCGGCTCTCGCAGCACCACACCGCGGCCGGCCACGGTGATCGCCACCTGGGAGGTTCCCAGATCGATTCCCAGATCCATACCGGGCATATAGATCGCCCCCTTTGTCGAATAAACTCCGTCTTGGTCTGATTATACGACAAAGGGATTTTTTTGACAAGCGGGAAGGGGTGGAAACTTCCCGGCAATATGGCGCGTCGTTATCAAACGGATCGTAGGCGATTCATCTCTTTGGGATTCCGCTATTTCACATCCGAACCCCGTATCCGGGAACGGGCGGCTGTCAATGCCAACACCTCCGCGGCGCCGGCGATCTTGAGTACCTTGGCGCATTCGTCCAGGGTGGCCCCGGTCGTGACCACATCGTCGACCAGAAGAAGGCGCGCACCCTGAAGTGCATGATCCCCAATCCCTTTTTTGCGGATATCAAAGGCGCCCAGCACATTGCCGCCCCGCTCCAGCGCTGTCAGTTCCTTTTGCGGACGAGTAGCGGCGACTTTGACCAGCGCCTCGTTCACCGGCGTATCCAGCAGCCCGGATAAAGCCCTGGCCAGCAACAGACTCTGATTGTGTCCCCGTTTGCGGATCTCTTCCTTTCTCATCGGCACCGGCACAACCCCGTCCAGGTAAAGGCCGCCCCACTCTCGGTGGAAAACCTCGGCCATTCGTTCGGCGAAAAAGGACGCGGCTTCGAAATTTCCGTATTCTTTAAAAAGAAGAATGCCTTTTTTCACGGGATCCTCGTAATAAAAAGGCGCGGCGCAGCGGTCGAAATGACGGTGTCGTCCTCCACAGGTACAGTCTCCCACCCCTGCTCCGCAATGGGGACAAAGCGGCGGTTCGATGACCGAGAGTTCCTCACGGCAGGCGAAACAGCAGCCAGTTAAGGGCGGAACAACCCGGCCGCAGCAGGCGCACCGTTCCGGAAACAGAATGGACAGCAGCATTCTTTTGGTTTTTCCCACCCTTGTACCGGACATTCGATTCCCCCCTATCCACCGGACACCGGTTTAGCGGCTGTCTCTTATACACAGCGGACGCTGCCGAC